>CAXMLT010000166.1:0-3360 GCA_964194245.1 uncultured Hyphomicrobium sp. | reverse complement strand
TCGAGGATGTAGAACTTGTTGATCCACGGCGGCACGATCAGCAGCGGCCGCTCGCGTACCGTCTCTGTTGAGGGCGCGTACTGGATGAGCTGCAAGAGGTCGTTCTGGTAGACGACCTTGCCGGGCGTGGTCGCGAGATTGCGCCCGACCTCGAAGGCGCTGGCGTCCGTCTGGCTGATGCGGAGCAAGTCGCCCGACTGGCTCATGTCTTCGGCGAGGTAGGACATGCCTTTGACGAGGTTCTCGGCGTTGCTCTTTAGAGTTTCGCGCAAGACCTCGGGGTTGGTCATGGGGAAGTTGGACGGCGACAGCGCGCTCGAGACCTGGCGCAGATAGAACTCGGCCTTCTGCCGCGTGCGCTCGTCGAGCCCTTCGGTCTTGTCGAGGAGGTCGTCGGCCCAACGCGAGGTGATGAGGTAGGCCTGCTTCCAGAAATCGAAGTAAGGATTTTGCGACCAGTCCGGATCCTTGAAGCGGTTATCGCCCGGCTCGGGCTCAGCGACCGGTGTCACCTCCTGGCCGAGCATGCGGAGCACGGCGTTGTTCCAGAGGTCGGCGTAAGAGCGCACGAGGGTGCCCTGTGCCTCGGCGAGCGCGGTCGGATCGGCGAACCAGTGCTGCGCGAGGTCGGACAGCGTGTTGGTCGCCTCCGTGATCTCGGCGGCGGCGGAATAGGGGCCAGACTTGCTGTCGGCGCGGTCGATGAACTCGGTGAGCACGCGACCGCCCTGCTCGAACAACCGTAACAGGTTGAGGCTGAGCTCCTCCGCGTTTCCGATCTTATAGGGCTGAGCCTCGTCGTCGGGCTCGCCGTGGTGCTTTTGCATCGCCTCTGACCGGTTTTTCGTTCGCGCGTCCCTTTAACTATCCAACGCCAGGGTTTTGCGACATTTACAGGGCTAGTGTCACTTGGACGTGTGGATAACCCATAGAAGGTCCTGGGTCACTCTGGCGCCTCCCGCGGGGGATCGAATCGCGCAATTCTCGAGGCTACGCAAGGGCGGATACGGCATGCACGGAATGCGGCCGCAGATCATGGGATACGGCAAAGGCTCGCTGGCGCTTGGAAAAGCGCTGATTGCGGCAGCCGGCATCGCCGTTGCCGCAATTGCCGGCGGCTTCATGAACTCGATCCAGACGCCGCTTCCCGACATGATCCGCCCGCCTGCCAGCGCCTCGCTCTCCGACAAGGAGCGCAAAGAGGCCGTCGACGAGCTCGCCAAGAAGCGCGACACGCACGAGCAGGACGCCCAGCAGAAGATCGAGCAGTCCCGTTAGCTATCGTTATATATGGGCTGCGCTGTGCCGCCCCGAGGCTGGACGGGCTTCGGCGCCAGGCGTAAACACGACATCTCCGCAACCGCGATGAGGTTCCGCGTGGCGCCCGTGAACACCGAGTTCCACCGCATCAAGCGTTTGCCGCCCTACGTGTTCGCCGAGGTGAACCGGCTGAAGGCAGCAGCCCGCGCGGCCGGCGCCGACATCATCGACCTTGGCATGGGCAATCCCGACCTGCCGACGCCGCAGCACATCATCGACAAGCTCGTCGAGACGGTCGCCAAGCCGCGCACCCACCGCTACTCGGCCTCGAAGGGCATCCCGGGCCTGCGCCGCGCGCAAGCCGCCTACTACGCGCGCCGCTTCGGTGTGAAGCTCGATCCCGAGACGCAGGTCGTCGCCACCCTCGGCTCGAAGGAGGGCTTCGCCAACATGGCGCAGGCGATCACGGCCCCGGGCGATGTGATCCTCGTGCCGAACCCGACCTACCCGATCCACGAATTCGGCTTCCTCTTGTCGGGCGCCGCTATGCGGCATCTGCCGGCGGGAACGGGCGAGGAGTTTCTGCGCTCGGTTGAGCGCACCTGCCAGCACACGATCCCCAAGCCGCTCGCGCTCGTGCTCTCGTACCCGTCGAACCCGACGGCGATGGTGGCCGACCTCGACTTCTATCGCGAGGCGGTGGCGCTGGCCAAGAAGCTCGACCTCATCATCCTTTCCGACATCGCCTATGCCGAGATCTTTTTCGACAACAACCCGCCGCCGTCGGTGCTGCAGGTGCCGGGGGCGATGGACATCGCCGTAGAATTCTCGTCGCTATCGAAGACCTACAACATGCCCGGCTGGCGCATGGGCTTTGCCGTCGGCAACGAGCGCCTCATCGCCGCGCTCGCGCGCATCAAGTCGTATCTCGACTACGGCGCATTCACACCGATCCAGGTTGCGGCCGCTGCCGCGCTCAACGGACCGCAGCAGTGCGTGGAGGAAACGCGACAGATCTATCACCGCCGCCGCGACTGTCTCGTCGAGACGTTCGAGCGCGCGGGCTGGTCGATCCCGCCGCCGCCCGCGACCATGTTCGCATGGGCGCCGCTCCCGCCCGCGTTCCGCGATCTCGGATCGGTGGAATTTTCCAAGCTGCTAATCGAGAAAGCCGGCATCGCGGTGTCGCCCGGGTTGGGCTTCGGCGAGTATGGTGAAGGCTTCATTCGCATCGCTCTCGTCGAGAACGAGCACCGCATCCGCCAAGCCGCGCGGAACCTGAAAAAGTTCCTCGCCCAGGCTCCGGAAACGATGCATAACGTGATCCCGATTCCGCAAAAAGCCAGCCGGTAATCCGTCACGTTATGCAACAGCCTCTCACTCTGGGCATCGCCGGGCTTGGCACCGTCGGCGGCGGCCTGCTTCACCTGCTCAAGCATCATAAAGACCGCCTCGAGGAGCGCGCGGGCCGGCCGATCCGCATCGGTGGAGTTTCGGCGCGCTCAAAGGGCAAGAAGCGCGGAGCCGAGATCGCCTCGCTGCCATGGTTCGACGATCCCGTGAAGCTCGCGACCGATCCCTCAATCGACGTGTTCGTCGAGTTGATCGGGGGATCGAGCGGCGTCGCCAAAGCGGCGGTGGAAGCCGCGCTGAAGGCCGGCAAGCACGTTGTCACGGCGAACAAGGCGCTGATCGCAGAGCACGGAACGGCGCTTGCCAAGCTCGCGGAAGAAAAGCGCGTCGCCTTGAACTTCGAGGCCGCGGTCGCCGGCGGCATCCCCGTCATCAAGACGCTGCGCGAGTCGCTTGCCGCCAACGAGGTGCGCCGCGTCTACGGCATCTTGAACGGCACCTGCAATTACATCCTCACGACGATGGAGACCGAGATGCGCTCCTTCGGCGACGTGCTGAAAGAAGCGCAGAAGCGCGGCTATGCCGAGAGCGATCCGACCTTCGACATCGGCGGCTTCGACACCGCGCACAAGCTCACCCTGCTGACCAGCCTGGCGTTCGGCACGCGCGTTGCACTCGATCAGGTGCACGTGGAGGGCATTGAGACGATCAGCGAGGCCGACATCGCGGCGGCGGACGACCTGGGCT
>CAXMLT010000165.1:0-15866 GCA_964194245.1 uncultured Hyphomicrobium sp. | reverse complement strand
TCCATGCGAAGCATGGCTCCGCCATGACCGGGGAGAGGTGAAGTGGGGGCGAGCGCATGGGATATTCTATCGACGTACCGGCGCAGGATCGGCGACAGATAGGCGTCCGCCACCGTTGTGTCGCCGCGCGGCACGAGCTTGATCAGCGGCGACACCTCGTGGCTCGCCGACACCTGGCCAAAGCCCAGATCGCGTGCCAGCTCCGCCGCCTGCCGCTCGTGCTCGGGAAACGCGTAGGCGTGCATGAGCACGATCGCCACCGCGTCGATGCCTGCAGCGCGCGCCGCCCGCAGCTCCGTCTCGAGCGCGGTGAGGTCGAGCGGCGCTTCCACCGTCCCGTCCGCGCGCACGCGCTCGTCAGCCTCGACGACGCGGGCATACAGCATCTCCGGCTTGACGATGCGCTTGGCAAAGATGTCGGGCCGCGCCTGCGTGCCGATCTCGAGCTGGTCCTTCAGCCCGCGCGTGATGACGAGCAGGGTGGGGTCGCCCTTGCGCTCCAAGAGCGCATTGGTCGCGACCGTCGTCCCCATCTTGACGGCACCGATGCGCTCCGCCGGGATTGGGGCGCCAGTCGCAAGACCGAGGAAGCGGCGGATCGCCTCCAGCGCGGCGTCATCGTAGGCGCCGGGGTTCTCCGACAGCAGCTTGCGGGCCAGGATGCGGCCCTCGGGCGAGCGCGCCACGACGTCGGTGAAGGTGCCGCCGCGGTCGATCCAGAAATGCCACTTCTCGCTCGCGCGCCCCATCAGGGAGGTCCATGCCGCCGTGAGTTGAGCTACCGGGCCGGTGCACGCTCGTCAACCAGCGGCCCATCGCCGCGCCAGCGCCCGAAACGGCGTAAATTTTCCGGCAATTGTCCCGAGATTCCGCGAAAGCTCCCGCAAGACTCCCGAAGCAACCGTTGGTCTACCTTCAAGTTGCCCACGAATGCCGATATGGGTGGGGCATGTCGATGAAGACCCCATGCCAGACCCCGTGTCAGGTCCTCGAATCGCCGGCCGGCGGAGCCTTCCGCGCCGCGCTCGCCGCACTATGGGCGAAGCTCGGCTTCGGGCGCGAGCGGGAGCGCACCCCCGCGCACCGCACCGTCGCCTTCACCATCGCAGTGACGACGCTCGCCGCCAAGATGGCCAAGGCCGACGGCGTTGCGCTGCCCGTCGAGGCGCAGGCGTTCGAGCGGCTGTTCGAGATTCCGCCGCATGAGGCCAAGAACGTGCGCCGCGTCTACAACCTCGCCAAGCGCGACGTCGCTGGTTACGAGATCCACGCCGGGCGTATCGCCAGGATGCTCAAGGACGAGCCCGTGTTCCTGTCGTCGGTGCTCGCCTGCCTGTTCCACATCGCGGCCGCCGACGGCATCCTGCATCCGGCCGAGGATCGCTTCCTCGAGAACGTCGCCACGATCTTCCGTCTCGACCGCGGCGAGTACCTCTCGATCCGCGCCACCTACGTCAATGATCCGCGCAGCCCCTACGCGATCCTGGGCCTGGCGCCCAACGCCTACGACGCGGAGATCAAGGACCGCTACCGCGCGCTCGTACGCACGCACCACCCCGATCGAGTCTGCGCGAGCGGCGTGCCGCACGAATTCTGCGTCGCCGCCAACCGTAGGCTTGCCGCCATAAACGCCGCCTACGATGCCATCGAGAAGGAGCGCGAGGGGAGTCGCCGCTCCGAGCCGGAGAAGACTTCATGACGATCAAAGCCGACAGCAAGCTCGTCGATGGGCTCCATCCCTCGCCCAACACCGGCGACCGCAAGAAGGGTTCAAAGCCGCGCCTCATCCTGCTGCACTACACCGGCATGCCGACGGCTGAGAAGGCCATCCATTGGCTGGCGCACCCCAAGAGCAAGGTGTCGTGCCACTACGTCATCGACGACACCGGCGAGATTACGCAGATGGTGCCCGAAGGCATGCGTGCGTGGCACGCCGGCGTGTCGCATTGGGCGGGCGAGACCGACATCAATTCGGCCTCCATCGGCATCGAGATCCAGAACCCCGGGCACGACCACGGCTACCCGGACTTTCCACCCGAGCAGATGCAGGCCGTCGCCGCGCTCTGCCGCGACATCGCACAGCGCCGCGCGATTAGCCCGGAGGGCATACTTGCGCACTCTGACGTGGCGCCGGGGCGCAAGATCGATCCGGGTGAGAAGTTCGACTGGGCGTGGCTCGCGGCGAACGGCGTTGGCCATTGGGTCGATCCGGCGCCACCTGACAGCGGCTGCGGGCGCGCCTACGCCGTCAACGACGAGTCGGGCGACATCGCGGAAGCGCAGGAGCTGCTCCGCCGCTACGGCTACAACATCTACGTCAACGGGCGCCTCGATCAGTGGACGCTGATCGTTTTGCGGTCGTTCCAGCTCCACTTCCGCCCCGCGCGCGCCGACGGCAAGTTCGACCGCGCGAGCCTCGATACGCTGACGCGGCTCGTCGCGGCGTTGCCCGTGCCTGCGCTGACCTGAGGCTCGCGTCGCCTCGCTAAACTCGTACGATGGTGCGGGCGCGGGCGGGCGGTTCTTTCCAACGCCACAACAATGCACGAATGAGCCTGCCCGCGGACCTGTTCATGGCCCGATGCCGGAATATCGCGGTCGCGCCACACACCAAAGCCGAACCTTCAACGCACCGCAACGCTTCGGGAGCAACCGAAGCGGATGCCGCACCTCGTTTGCGGCCTTATCCGATGCAACTGACCACCCATTGCAGACCCTAGGTGGCAGCAAACTGGGTCACAAGAGGTCGTCACAAAGCGTGCTTAAATCGGAGCGTTCAAGTCTCCGAAACGACTGCTGAGGTGTGGCGATTGTGAACAACCCGGTGGATCAATCGCTGGCGCGGCAGACGGGCCTCTTTCTTGTGCTGTTGGTTCTAGTCAATGGGCTCATCTTGCCGGGAGCGCATTCCGTCAAGGAGTTGATGGCGACCTTCTATCTGGCGTTATTTATCCATGTCGGGTTCACGATTTACGATGGCCGATTCAACGCCCTTCGCACGGCAACGTGGCTTCTGTTGATCAGTCTATGGGTCGGGTCAGAAATTGCTGCGTTCTTCGGCCTCGTATTTCCGTCGGGACAGTTCGCATTCTGGCTGACAAACGTCCCGCTTGTGGGCGAGGCGCTGGCTGCCTGGTTTACGGGTGACTCTACAGCGACGCATGAAGCTCCTATGCTGTGGCCCGCGCTTCTGCTCGTTGTTCTCGGGCTCGACATCGCCATCATGCACTACGACGACTGGCGGCAGCGCTCGCTCCTACAAACCGCTCTTTTTCTGGCCATCGTTGCCGTGGCAGCGATTGTCCTTGGCGTCGCCCTCAGTGCTGGCATGGGTCGATCAGCACCCAACGGCTTTGATGCTGGAGCAAGCCCATTTCCGATAGTGCCGCCTTGGCATTTGCTGCCGTTCTACGCTCTGCTGCGGGCGGTTCCAAGCAAGCTCGGCGGGGTCATATTGATGTTTGCCGCCATGCTCGTACCGATGATTTGGCCGTGGCAGCGCG
This sequence comes from uncultured Hyphomicrobium sp., assembly GCA_964194245.1. Taxonomy (GTDB): domain Bacteria; phylum Pseudomonadota; class Alphaproteobacteria; order Rhizobiales; family Hyphomicrobiaceae; genus Hyphomicrobium_A. The sequence goes on along the minus strand of CAXMLT010000165.1, from coordinate 12,363 downwards.
CGGACCTCTTGCGTCTGGGGCCAACGGGTCGGGTGTGGTCCTTGCTCTGTTTGGCCCTAGCCGCGGCATGGGTCGGCCTCGGCTATCTCGGCAGCCGTCCTGCGGACGGTGCCTCGGAACATGCTGCACAGGCATTGGCGGTATTCTACTTTGCCTTCTTCCTCGTAGTGCCACCAGTGCTTGGTAAGATTGCCGGCAGGGTGGCAACCTGACCCCCGCGCTTCCCGGCGACCCGCCAACAGCCGGCCCCGCACGCGAAACGCCCGCGGCGAGCCGCGGGCGTTTGCATAAGTCGAGATTGATCGTCGGTCGGCTCAGCGCCGGTCGTCGCGGCGGTCGTCGCGGCGCTCCTCACGCCGCTCGTGCCGCTCGGGCCGTCGCCAACCGTGCTCCGGCGGCGCAATCATGCCGTGCGGGGCTACGTAGCCGGCACGCCACCATCCCGCATGGCGCGGACCCGGAGGCGGAGCATGCCAGCCGACGCGCGGGTGCCACTTGAAGGCCTCCCAACGCGCGTGCTCGGCGTACCAGGGACGGCCCCGGTACCAGCGCCCCCAGTAGTCGGCGGCGACGAAGCCCACCACCGGAATTCCAAACGCGGCGATGCCGACGTCGGGCAGGAATGCCGTCTGCCCGTGATAATCGAAGCCGATGTACTCGCTGTAGACCCAGCCGCGGTTGTCCGCCCAGCGGACGTCGCACCAGGACTCGTCCTGCAGGCAGCCCTCGACATAGAGCGGCTCGCCCTCGGGGATGACGCCGACGCTGGGGTACTCGATGTCGGGTCCCGTGCGCATGTTGACGTTGGCCGTCGAGTAGCCGGGCTCGGCCTGCGCCGCAGCAACGCCGAGCGTTGCAAAGGCTGCGACAGCGGCGATTAGCGCTATGATTTTCATTCTCGAACGGCCTCCTGATTGGTCCATCGGCGCCATCAGGACGAGAACATTGGCATGTTGATGACGCCAGCCTGCGGCATAGCAAGCGGTAAGATCCCGGAAAGGTTCCGGAAATCTAGGACGCGGCTGTCACGAGCTGCGATGCGCCTGCTCGGCTCGCGTGGCGCACGGGCGGCTCCCGGTCGAGCTCGTCCATCTCGCGCTCGAGGCGGGCGATCACGAACTGCGCGAAGGGGCCTAAGTGCAGATAGAAGGCGATGTGGAAGATCATGTACTTGAACGTCGAGGGGTTGTGCCACGCGGTCGAGGCTAGCGTGTGCCAGAAGTGAGGGGCGTACGCGCGCTCGACGAACGTCATCCGCCACAGGACGCGCCAGAAGAACTTGAGGTTTTGCGCAAGCACGCGCGGCTCGAACCGTACGGGGTGGCGCGGGGGCTTGAGCGCACGGCACACCGTGCGCAGGCGACGGAAGAACGCTTCCGGTGCGTAGACGGCCGCCAGCACGTCGCGATAGTCGGCGAGGATGTCCCGGCGCGGGCGCAAGGTGAGGAAGTTGAGCCCCTCGGTGCAGTGGTCACCCTCCTCCACGACCAGCGGCAACAGCCGCTGCTCGCGCTCGAGCCGCCGCGTGAGCTGCGTGTTGGGCAAGGCGGTCAGCAGGCCGACCATGCACACGGGAATGCTCGTCGCCTCGATGCAGTCGATCATGCCCTGCGCGACGCGCTTGTCCTCGGTGTCGAAGCCGACGATGAAGCCCGCGATGACGACGATGCCGGCGTCGTAGAGCTTGTGGATGCCCTCGACGAGATCGCGCCGCGTGTTCTGCTTCTTCTGCATCGCGATGAGCGTGTTGGTGTCGGGGCTCTCGATGCCGACGAAGATGCCGAAGAAGTTGGCGTCGCGCAGCATGTGCAGGAGCTGTGTGTCGTCGGCGAGGTTCATCGAGGCTTCGGTCGAGAACTCGAAGGGAAAGCCGCGCTTCCTCTGCCAGGCCTGCAGCGCCGGCAGGAAGCGCTTCAGCGCCTTCTTGTTGCCGATGAGGTTGTCGTCGACGAAGTTGATGTGACCGCGGTAGCCGGCCCGATAGAGCGCGTCGAGCTCGGCCAGCATCTGCTCGTTCGTCTTGGAGCGCGGCACGCGGCCGTAGAGCTCGATGATGTCGCAGAACTCGCAGTTGAATGGGCAGCCGCGGCTGAACTGCACGCCCATGTAGGAGTAGCGCTTGAACTCGATGAGGTCGAAGCGCGGGAGCGGCGTCGTCGTCACGTCGACCTGGAACTTCTCGACCTCGAAGGTGCCCGAGCGCGTGCCCGCGTTCCATGCGGCGGTGAAAGCGCCGATGACGCCCTCGGCCTCGCCCAGCACACGGAAGTCGGCGGCCGCGTAGACCTCGGGGACCGACGTCGGGTCGGGACCGCCGACCACGACCGGCTTATTATGCGCGTGCGCGATGTCGATGAGCGCGAGCGTGTCGACGCGCTGGGGCAGCATGCCGCCCGTCATCACCATGTCGGCCCAGGCGAGGTCGTCGTCTCGGAGCGTGTCGGCGTTGCGGTCGACGAGGCGGACCTTCCAGTCGGCGGGCAGGAGCGCGGCGACCGTCATCAGGCCGAGCGGGGGAGACTGCGCGCGCGATCCGTAGGTGTCGCAGACGGCCTGCAGGTTCCAGAACGAGTGCTGGTTGAACCTGGGAAATACCATGAGCACGTTGGGCATCGCGCTGCCTCCGTCTCTCGGGCTGGCATTCCATGCGCCAATCGGGGCGCCGTCAAGGACGATGCGGGCGGAGGCGGGTGTGTTTGCCGGGCGCGTGTGTGCCTTCGGGTACTAGTACACTGGCAAGCAATTGTACGCGGCAAGCCTCGGCACTTATGTTCATAGTTGCCTTAGCGGTGCCCGCCGTTTGGGGCCCTTCCGCCACCGCACTTGTCGTCGGGGCCAATTCGGTCTATGCCAGCCCGTCGATTTTGGCCGGACAATGTGGCCCCTGCACCCTGACAGAGCAGGGCGCACGTTCAGTGCCTTTCCAAACATCGAGATTATCGGCACCGAGATCGCGGCTCCGCCCGGTCTCATGCTCTCATCTTCACCCCAGAGAAAGGCATACCATGCAAACGGGTACCGTGAAGTTCTACAACGACCAAAAGGGCTTCGGCTTCATCGCGCCGGACGCCGGCGGCAACGACGTGTTCGTGCACGCCACCGCGCTTGAGCGCGCCGGAATGCGCGGCCTCTCCGAAGGCCAGAAGGTCTCCTTCGATACGCAGAAGGACCAGCGCACCGGCAAGCTCGCTGTCTCTACCATCGAGGCAGTCTAAACGGCACGATCCTGAGAGCGGCGTCCGCATCGATGAGAGCGGACGCCGCTCTCTCTATATCTGCATCACACAACCCGGGAATACCGATTGAAAGCCTTTAAAAGCCCCACGTTCAGCGAGCGGCTCGGCACGTCGACATCGGCGAGGAAGGCCGCGCTGGAGCGATTTCGCGCGCGGCCCGCGCCGGACGATCCGGCCGTCGTCGAGCAGAGAGCCGCGCGCCAGGCCGTCGCGGCCGCACGCGAATTGCGCGCCGCCGAGCGTTCGCAGACGCGTCAAGCCGAAGAGACGCGCCAAGCAGCGGAGTTTGCCGCCCGCGAGCAGGCGGACCGGGCGGAGCGTGAAGCTCGGCAGCTGCGGGAAGCCGACGAGCAGATCGCGCTCGAGGCGGAGCGCAAGGCCGCGCGCGATAGCCGTTATGCCGCTCGCAAGGCACGCAAAGCGTGAGCGGCCTGAGCCAGGTCGACGCAACCGTTGCTCGGCCGGCAGCCGCCGCATCGCCCTGCAAGAGCTGCGCGGCCTGCTGCTCGTACTCGCGCGAGTGGCCACGGTTCACGACCGAATCCGACGCCGACATCGCGCGCATTCCATCCGAATTCGTCGACGATCGCCGCGGGCGCATGCGCTGCGGCGGAGACCGCTGCTCCGCCCTGGTCGGCGATGTTGGCGCTTCGGCCTCGTGCGCGATCTACGCGGTTCGACCCGAAGTCTGCCGGTCCTGTGAGCCCGGAGACGACGCCTGCCAGATGGCACGCCGGCAGTTCGGCTTGACGCCAATCTGCCCCATAGGCGTGTCAGGGTAGCGCATACCGACGCACCATCATCCCCGTCTGCATTCTAGTTTGGCGAGTCCGCCCGATGCATCTCGTAGCCTTGAGAATGCCTGCAACGATGCGCGCCGCAGCCCTCGCTGTCGGGCTCATCTTGGCGCTGCAGGGTTTCAACGTCATTTCGCCAGCACGGGCTCAGCCGGCAGCTCTCACGCAATCGCAGTCGGATGCGCTCGCTGCCTACGATAAGGCCGTCAGCGAGTTTAGGTCGGTCCTCGGCCAGCGGCGCGCGCAGATCAATTCGCGACAGCCGCTGCCGAACCTGCCGGGTCAGGCGCTCTACCTTGCTCGCCTCGGCATGATGAGCGCTTACAAGGACCTCACCGACGCGCTTCCGTCCCGCATCGGCCGGCCCAACAAATTCGCAATTCCTCCGGCGTACTTCGATGCCGACACCGAACCGCTGATCGACGAGTACATAAGTCTCTTCGCGATCATGCAGGCACCACCCGCAAACGCTCAGAACTCGGCAACGCCGTTCAAGGATGTCGTCGACCTCGCCACAGGCATTGCGCGCGCCAAGGGCCTCGATGCGGAAACGGCGGAGGCGGCGGGCCGCATCAGCCTGGGAATTTTCTTCGCGGAGACGAATGGCAACCAGAACATCGGCAATGCGCGCTCCAATACGTACAAGGGAAGCTTCCAAACCGGCGTGTCCGAGGACCAGAACGGTCAGAGGAAGTGGGCGGCGCTCAAGCGATCGGTGGCGGCGGTCGACCCTGCGCTCAACGCCCGCGACGACAGGGAAGAGGCGCGCGCCCGCAACCTCGATCATCGGTTCAATCACTGGACCGCGGTGAGGGACGGCATGATGAACGCACACGCGGAGCTTTTTCCGCAGATTCCGGAGATCGTGCAAACGCTGCCGGACCCGATCGATCAGATGAAGCTGTTTGAGCTCATCCAGATCATCCCGGGCCCGACGCGGGCCGCGCTGAAGTCGGGCGACCTGACGGGCTATAAAATCTCAGACCCGAAGATCATGGGATACCTGCGCAACAACAGCGTCTTCACCTTCGGCAAGGCCGACCGGGCAAGGACGTCCGCGACCTTCCGCGAGGTTCTCAACGCCATGTGGCTGTTCAACGAGAAATTCGAGCGCGCGCTGGCGAGGTTCAACGAGATCAAAGCGCAGCAGCGGGGCTGAGCGTCAACGCTGCCAAGCTCCGGCCGCTCGCGCGGCGGATATCAGCGTATCCGGTCCCAGACCCAGCGGCCGTGCTTCCAGTAGAGCAGATAGTCGCACGCGCTGCCCGAAGGATCGGGGCATCGGTCGGTGATTTTTCGGCTGACCGACAGCGCCATGAGACGGAAATACCCTTCCTGGGAGGCGCTGAGGAACCAGACCGGGTCGATGGTCTCGTCGAAGACCGATTTCCACCTGTGCGGGCCCACCTGCTTGAAGATCTGGAGGACGCAGCCGGCGGTGTTGCACCCTCCGCCTTTCATCTCGACGGTGCAGGCACGCCACGCGGCGAGAATTATGTCCTTGGAGCCGTCCCGATCGAGATCGATGACCGTCACGGCCGCTTGCGGATCGTCGATAACCTCGTGGCCCTCTTCCTTGCAGGCGCTGCGGACCTCATCCAGCACCTTTTTCACTTCTGGCGGGTATTCGGACGCTTCCAGTGTCAGCGATGTTTCCGCTATGGCAAGGTGGGGCAGGAGGAGAGCGGCCAGCGCAATGCCGAGCGTATTCGTCGCTTTCATCGTCGTCATCTCGATCTCGCCCCAGAGAACTAGTGGAAGAGAATATTATGCTCCGGCCCGTGGCAACACATTTGCCCAATCACGACGCCGCCAGTGGAGAGCACAATGGACTACCAGGACGAAATTAAGCGACTGCGAGCTCGGATCGCCGAACTGGAGATCGACGCCAAGGCCATTTTCACAGGAGCAGTGACGCACGAGATCCTCGCCGAGCTCAGTGCCGCCAAGAAGCGCCTCGCCGAATTGGAAAAGAAAGCCCCTTCCAAAGGGTGAGGCGGGGCCCGCTTCGATGGGCGTTGGCGAATTGCTCGCGGAGCGGCAACGGCCCGCGCCGTTGCCGAGGCGATGATCATCAGGTCGATGTCAAATGACTTCGTCGACGCTCACGACCCGGCGATAGAGGTGCCATGTCGCGTGGCCAAGCACCGGAAAAACCACAGCGAGGCCGAAGAAGAGCGGCAGGGAGCCGACGATAAGGGCGGCCACCACGAAGAGACCCCATGCCGCCATCGTCAACGGGTTGGCAGCCACGGCCCGCACCGACGTCCGCACCGCCGTCGCGGCTCCGACGTTTCGGTCAACCAGCATCGGGAACGATACGACGCTGATGATCAGCACCAAGGCAGCGAAAACAAAGCCCACGGCGTTTCCGACAACGATGAGCTGCCAACCGGCCGAGGTCGTCAGGACCTGGTGGGAAAACTCCCCGAGCGAAGCCGGCACGGCGCCGCCCATGATCTGCGCGTACATGGTCTTGGCGGCAACGAGCCACGTGAGGAATATCGCCAGCAGCACGAGACCTAACCTGGCGATGGCGCCGATCGAGGGAGAGCGAAACACCTCCAAGAGGTGCTCTACCGAGACATCGAGCCCGCGCTCGCGCCGTCGGCTCAGCTCATAGAGAGCGATGGCCGCAAATGGGCCGAGCAAGATAAACCCGGCCAGCAGCGGGTAAACCAGCGGCAACACATCGTATCCAAACGAGAGCCTGAACAGGATGATCCCGAGCACCGCGTAGATGATGCCGAGGAACACTGCATGCGTCGGCACCGCGTTAAAATCCTTGATGCCCTTGGCAACCGCGTCTCTCAGGTCCGTCAGCCCGATGGCATGAACGGCCGGCTCGCCGGGCCTCCATATGGCAGAGGCTGGCCACCGCAATTCCACGCCGGGCCGAGGGACCGCGTCCGCAAAGGTGACTGTCTTTGAGTGTGGCATGGCCATACCTCCGGAACGTGCTTCCGAGCGCCAACCGCGCCAAACGAGAGGCCAAGCGCCAGCTCAGCTTCTGTGCAGCGGGCGCGTTAGATAAGAGATGCGCTGGGGGCAGCGCCAATTCAATAGGCGGGGACCCCATTGGTGATTGTGAAAGAGCCGTACAAACGGGGAGTGGAGAGCGACACATGCGTTGGCTATTTGCAGCCTTCATGGCCGGGACCCTGCTTGCACCGGGTGCTGCGAGCGCAGGCGAGTACGCGCCTCTGGATTGCGCCAAGGCAAAATCCGCCGCCGAGAAGACGATCTGCAAGTCCTACGCGTTGGGACAGGCGGAGGCGCGCATGGCGACGCTGTTCGGTATCGCGACGTCGCACGTTGCCATGGGGCAGCGCGGGGATCTCAGAGATACGCAGCGCGAATGGCTGAAAACCCGGGAGGCTTGTGGCGCGAGCGTCCCCTGCTTGACCGACACCTATGCAACGCGCATCCGCGCACTAGCGGACGTCATCGACGGCATCGCCTCGCACGGTCCGTTTTGAAGGCGGCCTCACCGTGGTGACAAGCGGAGGCGTGATTGTCCGCGGCCTTGCCTCCTGGGATGGCGTGGGCGCTTCCGACTACTCGGGCTACACGCTGCAGGGAACTGTCAAGCTGCCCGCTGAACTTGCGGAGGCCTGCGTTATGGAGCGCAGCCCCGCACGCTCCACAGCCGACCAGCGGCGAGCCTTCGGGCTAACGCGAGGGACGCCGTGACAATTTATGCGCGCCGCACCTTCCTGCGCATGGTGCGGCCTATCCTGGCGCTTGTCGCATGCGGGGTGACGAGCGGCCAAGCGCTTGCCCTTTCGAGCGCCTGCAACACCGTCAATTCCGGCGTCTATAACAAGACCAATAGCGGCAGCTTCTCCGACGATCTGGGCACCGGTTTCGCGGCGGGCGAAACCGTCAGGTTCGTCATATCGGGGACGGGCGGACACTTCGATGTTCTCGTCGACGCTAGCGCCACGCAGTCGGCCGACCCGTCATCGATGCCCGTCACCCTAACGCAGGCAATGAGTGGTCCAAGCCAGGACTTGGGCGACTTCTTTCGCGGTACGGGCGGCTTTCGCGCGACACTGACGGTGACGTGCTCGGGAGCATCGCCCCCCTTCTCCGGCGCGGATGCGAGCCAAGGGGTCGCCAAAGGCTTCCTTGCCAGCCGCATCAACGGGATCCTGCTCAACGATCCCTCGAGCACGAGCCTGCTCAACCGCGACAACGGGCGGGCAGGCGCGGCGACGGGCGGCAACACGGCCACGGCCGCTCTCACCGGCGGCAGCACGACGATCGCAAGTAACGTCTTCGGCGGCGCCATGGGGCTCGGCGCCGGCCGCTTCGACGATCTCGAGGCGAGTACCGCCGGATCGCAGAGCGTCCAGTTCCGCACCAGCCTCTCGCAGCTGAGGCGCGACGCGGCGCAATCTGAGACGGACAAGGACCGTATGGCGCTCGGCGCCGGCAGCGCTGGCGCGCTCCCGCTTGCCTACGTGAGCCCGTCGCCCTGGGACCTGTGGGTTGAGGGCCGCTACTCGGGCTTCAACGACGACGCCGCCAATCTCGGCCGCGACGGCCACGTGGGCGTGCTCTACATGGGCGGCGATTACCTCGTCACCCGGGACATGATCATCGGCGCGCTCGTGCAGTTCGATTGGGCCAAGGATTCCTCCGACGTGCTGCAGTCGAACGTCAACGGCAACGGCTGGATGGCAGGACCCTACCTGTCGGCGCGCATTCACGAGAACATCTACCTCGACCTGCGCGCGGCCTGGGGCCGCTCGTCGAACGACGTCGACGTGGCCGCGGCGACGGGTAGCTTCGACACCTCGCGCTGGCTGGTGAAGGGGACGCTCGCCGGCAACTGGCTCTATGGCCCCTGGCGCTTCACGCCCTCGGCCGAACTCGCGTACATCAAGGAGAGCGCAGATGCCTTCGCCAACTCGGCTGGCACCTTGGTGCCTGGACAGGATGTGGCGCTCGGGCGGCTGCAGTTCGGGCCCGAGGTGGGCTACCGCTTCGCGCACACGCGCGACATGCTGATCGAGCCGTTCGCGGCCATCAAAGGGGTGTGGGACTTCGACAACCCGAACGTCGCCATCATCGACGGCATCGTCGTCGGCCCGGGCGACTTCTGAGGACGGCTCGAGGGCGGCCTCACGGTCGTGACCGCCGGCGGTTGGAACGTGCGCGGCCTCGCCTTCTGGGACGGCGTCGGCGCCTCCGACTACTCGGGTTACACCCTGCAGGGAACTGTCAACATCCCACTTAACTAGTCCATCTCGGGCTGCCTGAACGAACGGGCGGTCGCGAACAAAGACACAGAGGCCGCGGGGGTGAGCCCGCGGCCTCTGTAGTGCCCAGTAACTTGAAGCCGAGGCCTAAGCCAGCCGCTGCTCCAGCGCCGGCAACCTGGTCAGCGGGAGTGCCGAGAAACTTCGAACTGGGGGCCTACCCCTTGCGCATCCGCGCTTCTGCCAGTTGCGGAAGGCGCATGCCGGCGCCGGTCACGCGCCTCACCTCAGTGATCGAGTCGTAGGGAAAGTTGATCGCTTCGTGTGCCTTGCGGATCGATTCCTCGTCGGGTCCGGACATGAAGCAGAAGGCCTTGCCGTCCTTCAGGTTCACGTGTGCGGCGTGACCGAAAACGCTGAACTGCTTAGCCGCCTCCTCAAGCGAGTCGAAGTTCGCGAAGAACTCCTCCTCGGTGAGCTCCCGTTGCGGGAAGCTGCCCTTGGTCTTGTCGTGGGTGTCGATGAAGTATTTCATGGAGATGCTCCTGCCGGCCGTGACCGCCTAATTCTCGGTGGGTACGCCGAGCGCCTTCGCGGCGTCGATCGTCATGGCGAGATGATGCTCGAAGGCCGGCAGAACGTCCTTGAAATGCGCGGCGAGCTGGCCGTTCTTCGTCGCAGGAAGGAACGTCTCGCGGACCACCTTGATGACCGCTCGATGGTTCTCCACCTCGTGGGCGAGGTAGGCGCGATCGAAATCCGCGCCCGACTTTTGCTTCAGTCCCGACACCACCTTCTGCTCCTCCGCGACGCGCAGAGCCGAATCTGCCGCGGTGATGGGCTTGATGCCGTTTTTCAGAAGCAGCTCCTCGAACATCTTGACGACGCCGCGATGATCTTTGGCCACCTCGTCACCGTGGTGCTTGACCTCCGGCGCTGTACCTTGGGCGCGCGCAAGTTCCGCCGTCTCCACTTCGAAGAGGTTGGCCTGCAGGTAAAGGTAAGCGATCTCGCCGTCGCTGATGGTTGGCGCATCGTTGACGTGAATGACCCCGCACCGTGGGTGAGCCGAATGAGCTGTCGGCGAGATGGCCTCACCGGACTGGCCGGTCATTGCCGAAGGCAGGGCTGCGGCCCCAACCGTTAAGGTCAAGGCACACAAGAAGCTTAAGAGAACAGAAGAAGATGGGCGCATGTTGCTTTACCTCATCGCCGTGGTGGATGATGGGTGCAGCTTATGGAAAGACGAGACCCGAAGCGGGGACTCAAGTCCCACGGATTGGGTGGACGATTGTCCGTACCAATCGGTGGCGTGTAAGATTGCGCGATGCTCGAACAGCTCTCGCGCTTTCCGCTCCTGGAAGAGCTTTCGCCGGCCGGCCGATCCCGGCTGCTCGCGGCGGCGCGCCACGTAACCTTGCAGCCAAACACGCAGGTGCTGCAGCGAGGCGACGAGGTCGCCGGCGCCTACCTCGTCGAGCGCGGTGCCTTGCGCGTCTACTACGTCAGCCCCGAGGGCCGCGAAGGCACCCTCTATTGGATCGACCCCGGCCAGTCGTGCATCCTCGCGCTCAATTGCCTTTTCGCGCGGCTTGCCTATCCCGCGTGGGTCGAGTCCGACAGCACCGAGACGCAGGTCGCGGTGATCTCGGGCGATGCCTACCGCGAGCTATTCTCAGCCGAGACCGCCGTTCAGCGCTACACTTTTGACGCGCTGGCCACGCGTCTGTTCGATCTCATGACGCTGATGCAGGAGACGGCCTCGCTGGGCCTCGAGCAGCGTGTCGCCACTCACCTGTTGCGCCGTGCGGGAGCCGCGCAGGTTCTAGAAACGACGCATGAGCAGATCGCGCGTCACCTGGGTTCCTCGCGCGAAGTGGTCTCGCGCGTTCTGCGCAACATTGCGAGAAGCGGCGCATTGAGCCTGTCACCGCGCTCGATAACAATTCTCGACGCCGCAAAGCTCCGCGGTCTCGTCGAGTGAACCACGGCTAGGAAGGTAGTCGAACTTGAGGTCTTCCCCGCCGTGGCCCAACCGGTCCTCGGCGCGACCGGTCAGTGGCGACTCTAAGAAGTACGGTCTTGCAAGGCGGGGACAAAAGTCACTGCAGCGTTGGGGTGTCTGAAAAAACGAAGGCCGCGCGGCGAACCGCGCGGCCTCTGTAGCGCCCAGTAATAGAACTCGGCTCAGCCCAGCCGCTGCTCCAGCGCGGCGAGCTCGTCGCTCAGCGCCTTCGGCAGCTTGGCGCCGAAGGTCGCGAAGTGCTCCTTGATCAGCGGCAGCTCCGCCTTCCAGCCTTCCTTATCGACGGAGGTCAATTCCTTCATGTCGGCGGGGTCGACTTTGACGCCCTTGACGTCGATCGCGCCCTCGGCCGGAACCTTGCCGATGGGCGTGTCGACAGCCTGAGCCTTGCCGTCGCAGCGGTCGAAGATCCACTTCAGGACGCGGCTATTCTCGGCATAGCCCGGCCACATGAACTTGCCGTCCTTATTTTTGCGGAACCAGTTCACGTAGAAGATCTTCGGCATCTTGGCGCCGCCCTTCTCGCCCATCTTCAACCAATGGGCGAAGTAGTCGCCCATGTGGTAGCCGCAGAAGGGCAGCATCGCCATCGGGTCGCGGCGGATGTCGCCCTTGACGCCCGAGGCGGCGGCCGTCTTCTCCGAGGCCATGACCGAGCCGAGGAACGTGCCGTGCACCCAGTTCAGCGCTTCCGTGACGAGCGGCACCACGGAGGCGCGACGTCCGCCGAACAGGATGGCGTCGATCGGCACGCCCTTCGGGTCCTCCCACTCCTTGGCGATCACTGGGCACTGAGCAGCCGGCGCCGTGAAGCGCGCGTTGGCGTGCGCCGCGGTGCGGCCGGCCTTGGGCGTCCAGTTCCGGCGCATCCAGTCGACGGTGTGCTCGGGCGTGGTCCCCATCTGCTCCCACCACACGTCGCCGTCGTCTGTCAGCGCGACGTTGGAGTAGATGCAATTTGCGCTCAGCGTCTTCATGGCGTTGAGGTTGGAGTCATTCGACGTGCCGGGCGCGACGCCGAAGAACCCGGTCTCTGGATTGATGGCATAGAGCCGCCCGTCGGCGCCGAACTTCATCCAGCAGATGTCGTCGCCGAT
>CAXMLT010000164.1:0-6339 GCA_964194245.1 uncultured Hyphomicrobium sp. | reverse complement strand
GAGATCGTCGAGGTGCTGCACTTCGTCGGGGCGACCGACCGCTTTATCGCGCGCGAGTTCGAGCGCCACTTCCTGCGGCTCGGCGTCCGCGCGGGGCTCGTCGGCGCTGCCTGCGCCGCCGCCGTGTTCCTCAGCATGACCGCCGTGATGCATATTCTCGGCGGCGGCGACTTCACGGTCGCCGAGGTGCGCCGCCTCATCGGCAGCGGCAGCCTCGACGTGGAGGGCTACATGCTGCTCGGCGGGGTGGTGGTCATCATCGCGGCGCTATGCATGCTGACCTCGCGATTCGGGGTATTCCGTATCCTGAATTCCAAGCCCTGACGCTGGCCTCGCCGGCACGAAGCCCAAAGTTCCCGAAATCGTCGAAGCTAATCCACGGCATAGGCTGCCACAGGGGTGTCGCCTAAATCGCCGGCGTACCTCTGTCACAAGCTCGGCCAAATCGGATAGTGTGCTCGCGGCGTTTGGCAGTGAGCGAGGAGCGCTTCGGGCGCGTGCGGCGGCAACGGTCTTCCAACGGATGAAGAACCTGCGGCGAGCGATAGTGCTGACGACGGGGATGGCGCTTTTGCTGTTCACGGTCGGCTTCATCATGTTTGCCACCGTAGTGACGCGCCCGCCGGCCGTCGCGGACCCGCGCGCCGACGGCATCGTCGTCCTGACGGGCGAGTCGCGGCGCATCGCCGAGGGCGCGCGCCTCCTCAAGGAAGGCCGCGCCGAGCGCATGCTGATCTCTGGCGTCTTCCGGCATACGGGCAAGCGCGCGCTCATTAAGATATCGGGCCTGCCGGAGCAGAAGTTCGACTGCTGCGTCGACGTCGGCTACACCGCACACGACACCGCCGGCAACGCCAACGAGGCGCGCTCCTGGGCAACTCAGCGGCACTACGCCAGCCTCATCATCGTCACCGCGAGCTATCACATGCCACGCAGCCTCGCCGAGCTGGCGCTGGCGCTACCGGGAGCGCGACTAATCCCGCATCCAGTCACGCCCGCGACCTTCCCCGAAAGCCGCTGGTGGCTCAGCCCCGCGGTCGCCCGCAAGCTGTTCTCCGAATACATCAAGTTCCTGCCGACGGCCGCGCATCTGACGGTGGCGCGCGCTCTCGGGTCGAGCCAGCCGAGCTCGCTCGCGGAGATGCCGGTCGGCCGGCCGGCGGGGATCTGACGCACCGTGTGGCTCACTCGGCTCCGCTCGTTCCTCTTCGTGCCGGTGTTCTACCTAAACACCGCGATCTTCGTCGTCGGCGGATCGTTCTTGCTGCTCGGCCCGCGCAGCTGGGCCATGGCGGGGCTCAGAGCGCACGCCATTGTCTCGCTGTGGCTCTTGAAGTGGATTGTCGGCACCAAGATGGAGGTGCGCGGGCGCGAGAAGCTCCCCGCGCCGCCCTACCTCGTCGCCTCCAAGCATCAGTCGGCGTGGGACACCTTCGCGCTGATCCCGATCTTCCCCGACCCGGCCATGGTGATGAAGGCGGAGCTGCGCCACATCCCCTTTCACGGCTGGTTCTCGCGCAAGTTCGAGCACGTGTTCGTCGCGCGCGAGCGCGGACCCATTGCCCTGCGCGACCTTCTGCGCGACGCCAAGGCACGGGCGGCGGCCGGGCGCGAGGTCGTGATCTTCCCCGAAGGCACGCGGCGCAAGCCGGGCGCCGAGCCGGACTACAAGTCGGGCGTCGTGGCGCTCTATGAGGGCCTTGGGCTACCGTGCGTGCCTGTGGCGCTCAACTCGGGGCTCTACTGGCCGCGCCGCAGCTTGATGCGCTACCCCGGCACCATCGTCGTGGAGATCCTCGATCCGTTGCCCGCCGGGCTGCCACGCGGGGAGTTCAAGGAGAAGCTGCAGCGGCGCATCGAGCTGGCCTCCAATCGCCTGATCGTCGAGGCGGCCAGATCGGCCGAGCCACCGCCGATCCCGGAGGAAGCGCTCGCACGCGCGGAGGGGTATCCGGGTGAGGCGAGCGCGGCCGGAAACCAAATAGAAAGCCATTAATTAACGCTGCTCGAGTTATCGCGGTTTTAAGCCGTATTTTCTGGTGTTTTGCTCTATTTCCGACTGCGCAAAATCTGAATATCACGGGTTGCCGCTCCCTCTTTTGGCGTACCGCGCTTAAGAACATAGCAAGAATTTTATAGGAACATTTTATTGACTTTCGGCGCCTCGAAACCTATGTTTGTGTGAACGCAGGGCGCCCCCCCAATGACCACAGAACCGGACTTTTCCGCCCAGATCTCGCAAGCGATCTGGGACCGCAAATACCGCTTCAAGCAGCCGGACGGCGCGCCCATCGACGCGACGCTGGACGACACCTTCTGGCGCGTTGCCCGCGCTGCAGCCGCCCCCGAGAAGGGCGGCAAGCGGGCCCGGGAGAAGTGGGCGCAGCGCTTCCACGGCGCCATCGCCGACCTTGGCTTCCTGCCTGCCGGCCGCATCCTTGCCGGCGCCGGCACGGGGCGCAGCGTTACCCTCTTCAATTGCTTCGTTCTTGGCACCATCGAGGACGACCTCGGCGCCATCTTCAGCGGCGTAAAGGACGCCGCGCTGACGATGCAGCAGGGCGGCGGCATCGGCCACGACTTCTCGACGCTACGGCCCAAGGGTGCGCGCGTCGCATCTATCGGCGCCGACGCCTCGGGGCCGGTGAGCTTCATGGACGTGTGGGACGCCATGTGCCGCACCATCATGTCCGCGGGCAGCCGCCGCGGCGCCATGATGGCGACGCTGCGCTGCGACCATCCCGACATCGAGACATTCATCGACGCCAAGTCCGATCCCAAGCGCCTGCGCAACTTCAACCTGTCGGTGCTGGTGACGGACGCGTTTCTCGTCGCCGTGCGCGAGGACCGGCCCTGGGAGCTCAAATTCGGCGGCAAGGTCTACCGCACCGTCCAGGCGCGCGCGCTGTGGGAGCGCCTGATGCAGGCGACCTACGATTTCGCCGAGCCGGGCGTCGTCTTCATCGACCGCGTGAATGCGCGCAACAACCTGCATTACTGCGAGGAAATTTACGCCACCAACCCGTGCGGCGAGCAGCCGTTGCCCCCCTACGGCGCCTGCCTGCTCGGTTCGATCAACCTCGCGCGCCTCATCGATCACCCCTTTACGGGACGCGCCGGCCTCGATCTCGCCCGGCTCGAGGAGCGCGTGAAGCTCGCCGTGCGCCTCCTCGACAACGTCATCGACGTCTCCAACTACCCGCTCGAGCCGCAGCGCCAGGAGGCGATGGCCAAGCGCCGCATCGGCCTCGGCGTGACGGGACTCGCCGATGCGCTGATCTTTTGCGGCACCAAGTACGGCTCGCGCGAGGCAACTGGACTCGCGGCGAGCTGGATGAAAGCCATCCAGAACGCAGCCTATTTGGCGAGCACCGAACTCGCGGCCGAGAAGGGTGCCTTCCCGCTGTTCGATCGGGAGCGCTTCCTTGCGAGCCCCAACGTTGCGGCACTGGACGAGCCCGTGCGCGAGGCTGTGCGCCGCCTTGGCATCCGCAACGGCTGCCTCACCTCGATCGCGCCTACGGGCACCATCTCCCTGCTTGCCGGCAACGTCTCGAGCGGCATCGAGCCGGTGTTCGATTTCGTGCACCGCCGCCGCGTGCTGGACCGCAGCGGCGCGACGCACGAGGAGGTGGTCGAGGACTATGCGCACGCGCTCTTCCGCCGCCAGTTCGGATCGGCAGCGCCGCTGCCCGATGGCTTCGTCAAAGCCGCCGATCTTTCCCCCCGCGAGCACCTCGAGATGCAGGCGGCCATGCAGGCGCACGTCGACAGCGCCATCTCCAAGACCATCAATTGCCCGGAGGACATCTCCTTTGCATCCTTCAAGGACGTGTACCTCGAGGCGCACGCGCTCGGCCTCAAGGGTTGCACCACCTACCGCCCCAACCCGGTGACGGGCTCCGTGCTGGCTCCCATGGCTGAGCCGCAGCCGAAGGCGCCCGCCAAGGAGCGCAAAGTCGAGATCTCCGCCGTGCGGGCCGCCCCGGGCGAGCGTGCTGGCGTTGTCTACATGGCGCCCCCGCTCGAGCGCGAGACGGTGCTCTCGGGCTTCACCTACAAACTCAAGTGGCCGGGCAGCGACCACGCCATCTACGTCACCATCAACGATATCGAGCGCAACGGGCGCCGGTGCCCGTTTGAGATCTTCATCAATACGCGCAACCTGGAACACTACGCCTGGACGGTAGCGCTGACGCGCATGATCAGCGCCGTGTTCCGCCGCGGCGGCGACGTCACCTTCGTCGCCGAGGAATTGAAGGCCGTGTTCGACCCGCAGGGCGGCCACTGGGTCGCGGGGCGCTACGTGCCAAGTCTGCTTGCCGCGATCGGCGAGGTCATCGAGACGCACATGATCCGCACGGGCTTCCTGCAGAGCGAGGCCGCACGGCTGCCACTCACACAGGCGAAGGCCCAAGGCGATACCGCGCAGGGCGCCGCTGCGACGGCTGAGCGCCCCGTTCGTCTCAAGCTGTGCCCAAGGTGCTCGTCGCCTGACTACACGCAGCGCGAGGGATGCTGGGTGTGCGATACGTGCGGTTTCTCACGCTGCGGCTGAGCGTTAACGCGCATGCGGCGATTTGGCGTCGTTGAGTGCAATCAGCGTCAGTTGTCGCGTCGTTGCTTTCACGTCGCTTAAACGCATCGCGTTGAGTGCGCAGCGTGCCGCAAGGTTGCATTCACTTTGCCGCAAAATCACTGACATGGAGCCATATTTCAGCTCCAAACCAGGGGCATCGTTAAGCAATGGAACATAGGCTGACCCGAACAAAAAACCGCGTCGTCGAGAGCGCAAGCCGTAGGGTCGCGAAGGGATCGTCAGTCATGAGTGCGCGTATCATTGAGCTTGCGGCATTCCGCGCTTCTCGCTTCGACGAGGCGGAGCTGCCTCCGCAGTCGAAGGCCAACGGGGCCAATCGCTTCCACTTCTGGACCGGCGCTTCCGGCAAGCGTTACGTGCACACCGTGTACGAGCTGCTCGATTGCCCGGCGCTCCCCGCCGCCAACTACGTCCTCGTGCGCCGTGAGCCGGGCGCGCGCCGCAAGGTGCTTTCGATCGGCCGCGTGAGCAACACGGCTGCCTCGCTCAACCTCGCTGAGATCCGCCAGCGCGGTGCCGAGCTCGGGGCCGATGAGGTCCACGTGCACTTGTTGGCCGAGACGCAGAAACTCAGCAAGCTTGTCGAGTTCGATCTGCGCACGGGCCAGATCGAGGCCGACCTTGCGCGCCTCACCGGCAGCTCGTTCCACTAATTTCAGAATGACCTGCGCTTAGAGCGCGCCGAGCACGGTTCGGTAGCAGAACCGCCGCGCGTCCTCCGGCCCTGAACGGGCGCGTGCGCACAGGTCGCTTGCGCTGCTCGTGCATGAGCGCCACCGCGCTCGGATGCGTGACGCCGTTTCCTGCGCCGTTGTGGGCAAGATGCGAGCCGACGAGGCCCAGGAGCCGCTCGAGCTCGCGCTCGCGGATGCCAAGCTCACCCAGATGCGTAAGCGTGCTCAGGAAATAGTCGATGTTGCTGCCCGAGCGCCCGTTGCCCCCGCGGATGAGCTGCGCCTGCTCGCACAACGCGAGCGCGCCGGCGTAGCTCTGGTGCGCCCGCTCGACGAGGAAGGCCAGCGCCAGAACCTCGGGTCGCTTCGGCGTCATGAGTGTCACCGGCACCAGCGCCTCGCGATAGACGCTGACCACCTGCTCACGGTCGCGCAGGTAGGCGAGGGTCGAGGCGACGTTGGCCGGCGCCACGCGATAGGCCAGCCCCTCGCACACGCCGCCGCGATCGAGCCCCAGCACCAGCCCGGGGCGCTGCGGTGAGCCGCGATGAAAGCGGGAGTAGATGCAGAACGCGCGGCGCCATCCGACGAGCCTGGCATGCACAATCTCCTCGCTCGGAAAGCCCGGCCGCCACATCAGCGAGCCGTAGGCAAACACCCAGAGTTCGTGCGGCTCTGCCATCTACTTGCGTGCGCTCTTCCCGCTCGTGAGGGGAACGTCCCCCTCCATCTTCTGGCGCCCGAAATCGGGCGCGGCCGTGTCCTGCCCCGCTTCGATGATACCGCGGCGCACCGCGCGCGCTTCGGTGAACAGGCGAAACAGGGTTTCGCCGTCGCCGAAGCGGATCGCGCGCTGCAACACCGTCAGATCCTCGGAGAAGCGGCCGAGCATCTCGAGCACCGCCTCCTTGTTGTTGAGGAACACGTCGCGCCACATGGTGGGATCGGAGGCGGCTATGCGGGTGAAATCGCGAAAGCCGCCGGCGGAGAACTTGATCACCTCAGAATCCGTCACCCGCTCCAGGTGCTCGGCCGTATTGACGATGTTGTAGGCGATGAGGTGCG
>CAXMLT010000163.1:0-2281 GCA_964194245.1 uncultured Hyphomicrobium sp. | reverse complement strand
AACAGCGTCGACTTGCCGGCGTTGGTGTATCCGACGATGGCGACGACCGGATAGGGCACGCGGCGGCGCCCCTTGCGGTGCAAGTCGCGCGTGCGCACGACGACCTGGAGCTCCTTGCGGATCGCAATGATGCGCTCGTCGATCATACGGCGGTCGAGCTCGAGCTGCGCCTCGCCAGGGCCGCCAAGGAAGCCATGGCCGCCGCGCTGGCGCTCCAAGTGGGTCCACGTGCGCACGAGCCGGCTCTTCTGGTAGGAGAGATGCGCGAGCTCGACTTGCAGCCGCCCTTCACGGGTACGCGCGCGCCGTCCGAAGATCTCCAGGATCAGGCCGGTGCGATCGAGCACCTTCACGTTCCACGCGCGCTCGAGGTTGCGCTGCTGGATCGCGGAGACGGGGTGATCGATGATGACGAGCGCGATGTCGTCGGCCGCGATGAGCCCTTTGAGCTCCTCGACCTTGCCGGTACCGAACAGCGTTGCCGGCCGCGGCGCGGCTACGGGAACGAGCTGACTTTCGATAACCGCTAGGTCTATGGCTTCGGCGAGGCCGGTCGCCTCACTCAGCCGGTCCTGGGCCGAATGCAGCGGCGCTGCGGGACGGACCGGCGCGCCGGCTTGGTCGGCGGTGCGAGAGCGCGGAGGGCGCTTCAACTCAGGGACCAGAACGAGCGCGCGCACGCCGTCTCTGCGCTGCGCCTGCTCTTTCCCCTGTTCCGCCGCTCCTATGTGAACGCGCTCGTCGATAGCCTTGCCGATCTCAGGTTAGGCCTCGGTCGTCTCCGTCTCCATCAGATGGACGGGCTGGCCGGGCATGATGGTCGAGATCGCATGCTTATACACAAGCTGCGAGTGCCCGTCCCGCCGAAGGAGGACACAAAAGTTGTCGAACCAGCTCACGATGCCCTGAAGTTTCACGCCATTGATGAGGAAGATCGTCAGCGGCGTCTTGTTCTTGCGCACGTGGTTCAGGAAGGTGTCCTGAAGGTTTTGAACTCGATCTGCACCCATTTTTTTATCCGCCTGTTCTAGGTCTGCGTGGGGTACTTCGTTCGCTCGACCGAGCGATCACCTGCAGTGCAATATAATAACATTTTGCCGCAGTGCACCTTAAAAGATATACCAATTTCTCCTGTAAAAAGAAGCCGTTCACGCGCTCGAAATGTCAGCAAACTGGTGAAATTTCGAGCGTAGCCGGCGGCTGATCGGCCCCGGTTTTCCATCCCCCACCACCTTCCCGTCGATGCGCACCACAGGCGTCACCGTATTGGTAGCGGAGGTAATGAACGCCTCCCGCGCCTGCAAGGCCTCCTCGATGCGGAACGGACGCTGCTGTAGCTCGAGCTTCTCCTCCTTGAGCACATCGATCAGCGTCGCCCGCGTTACACCGGCGAGAATAGCCGGGTCGATTTGCCGAGTGATGACAGTGCCGTCATGAGTGATGATCCAGGCGTTGCTCGACGCACCCTCTGTCACGCAGCCTTTGTCGTCGACGAACCAGGCCTCGCGCGCGCCATCGCGCTTTGCCGCCTCCTTGGCGAGAACGGCTGGCAGCAGCATCACCGTCTTGATGTCGGAGCGGCGCCAGCGGATGTCGGGCATCGTCTTGACGGCAATGCCCGCTTCCACTGTGGACTTCTGCGTGGCGGCCGAGAGCGGGCGCGCGAGGCAGACGACCGTGCGGGGCGCGTCGGCGCCCGTAAAGTTGAACTCGCGCGGGCCTTCCCCCCGCGTCACCTGCAGGTAGACGAGGCCCTGCCGTACACGGTTGCGGCGGATGGTTTCGCGCATGACGTGGGCGAGCGCCGCCGCGCTCATGGGCGCTTCGATCTGCAGCGCGGCAAGCGAGCGCGCGAGCCGGGCCATATGGCGGGGCTCATCGACGAGCCGGCCGTCGCGCACCTCGCAGACCTCATAGACAGCGTCGGCGAATTGAAAGCCGCGGTCTTCCACGTGGACGGCGGCTTTGGCGTACGGCAGATAGCGGCCGTTGACGTAGACGATGCGGGTCACGGAGCCCTCGAGCCTTAGGCCGCTCTAGACTTGTAGCTTCACGCCTGGCGGAGCTCCGCGGTGCGGTGCTCAGATGAAACGCCCAGCGCCCGCAACTTGCGATGCAGCGCCGAGCGCTCCATGCCGACGAACTCCGCCGTGCGCGAGATGTTGCCGCCGAAGCGGTTGATCTGGGCCAGAAGATACTCGCGCTCGAAGATCTCGCGGGCCTCCCGCAGCGGCAGCGACATCAGGTGCTCGGCGCCACCGTTGACGGGCAGCGGCACGTT
>CAXMLT010000162.1:0-3926 GCA_964194245.1 uncultured Hyphomicrobium sp. | reverse complement strand
GGTCGAAGGCCTTGCGCAGGTCCTGCACGCCGGAAAAGATCGCCGAAAGCTGCTCGAACTCGAACTGCGTTTCGTTGGCGAGGAGCCGCGCCACCGTCGTCTTGCCGGAACCGGGCGGGCCCCACAGGATGAGGCTCGGCAGCCGCCCGCTCGCCAGCATGCGGGTCAGCGTGCCCTCAGACCCGACGAGCTGATCCTGGCCCACGACTTCGGCGAGCGTCTTTGGGCGCAGCCGGTCGGCGAGCGGGCGCGGCGCGCTTTTCTCCAGGCCGGCGGCTTCGAACAGCGTCGCCACTAGGTCATCCGGACAGTTGAAGCTGCAGCACGCGGTCGCCGCGCTTGATGACGACGCTCCACAACCGCTGCGGAGCGCGCGTGATCTCGTCGAGGGCGACGACGTCGGTGATCTTGGTCTTGCCGACCTGCACGATGATGTCGCCCGGCTGGAACAGGCGTGCGGCGACACCGTCCTTGCGCACGGCAACCACCACGACACCCTCGTTCTCCTGCAGGCTGAATTCGTCGGCGACGCTCGGAGAGATATTCGATACGCGCGCGCCGTCGAAGGGATTGTTGCCGGAGAGATTGCGCACGTCGTCCTTGCCGGGCTTGGGCGCGGTGACGAGCACGATGTCGAGTTGGGTGAGCTGCTTTTTGCGGATGACGCCGAGGCGGCTCGTATTGCCGACGCCCTTGGTCGTCAGCCGGTAGTGCACCGAGTGCGCGTCCCCGACCTCGAAGCCGTCGACGCTGACGATCACGTCGCCGAGCTCGATGCCGGCCTGCGCGGCAGGGCCGTTCTTCGACAGACTGGTGACCACGGCGCCGGAGATGCGCTCGATACCGAGGTTCGCCGCCATTTCGCGGGTGACGGTATCGATCTGCGCGCCGAGCCAGGGCCGCTCGATCTTGCGGCCGGCGATCGCGTTGTCGGCAACGAGGCGCACGAGGTTCGACGGTATGGCAAAGCCGATGCCGACTGAACCGCCCGTCTGCGAGAAGATCATCGTGTTGATGCCGACGAGCTTGCCCTGCATGTCGACGAGCGCGCCGCCCGAGTTGCCGGGGTTGATCGCCGCGTCCGTCTGCAGGAACACCTGCGTGTCCGACTGAGCCATCTCGGTCCGCGCCAGCGCAGAGATGATTCCGCTCGTCACGGTCTGGCCGACGCCGAAGGGGTTGCCGATGGCGAGCACCACGTCGCCCACCTCGATCTGGTCGGAGTTGGAGAACTCGAGGAACGGGAATGAGCCCTCGTGGCTGTCGATCTTGAGGACCGCGAGGTCGGTCTTGTCGTCCTGGGCGACGATCTTGGCGTCGAACTCGCGCTTGTCGGCGAGCGCTACGCGGATCTGCGTGTCGGTGCCGCCCTTGACGACGTGCGTGTTGGTCACGATGACGCCGTCGCCGCTGATGATCACGCCCGAGCCGAGCGAGCTCTGCACCCGCTCGCGCGGTATGCCGAAGCCCTGCCCGAACATGCGGAAGATCGGATCGTTGGCGAAGGGCGAATCGACCGTCTGCACGCGGGAGCGCACGTAGACGTTGACCACGGCCGGGGCCGCCTTGCGCACGATCGGCGAGTACGAATATTGCAGCGCCGGGCGCGAGGGTGGCGGCTCGCGCTGTTGAGCTTGGGCGCTCACGCCGGCAGCCACGAGGCAGGCGCTAGCAAGGAGGACGATGCGCGTCCTGAGACGGGGTTTGGTCAAGGTCATCTTGCAGCATTCCAACCGGAAATGATGTCTAAAGCAGCGCCTCTTGCGCTCTCTATACGGCACGCCAATGGCCGGCGAAAGCTTGGGTCAACGGGCCTCCCGGAAAGCTGTGGCAAAGCGTCCAGCTTCCGGCTTTCCGGCCCAGTCGCGCGTCAGATGACCCCCAGTTCGCGCAGACTCAGCGCCGCGGCTTTGACGGCCTCGGGCGCTGAGTGGAACGTCTGCCCCAACACGCTCCGCGCCTGGGCGTTCGAGATGGGCCGCGGATGGCCAAGATCGGGGATCACCGCCTTCAGGCGCCGGTCGATGATTGCGACAGCGCGCACCAGCAAATCGGGTAGCTGGCGACGCGGCACCTTGCCCTGCAGATCGGGAAGCGCGTCGGCAACGAGGCGGCCGACCTCGATCAGGCGCAGGAAGCCGTTCGCGGTGAGGAAGCGCTTCCCCCCTGCCTCGGGCTTGGTCATCGCCAGCACGTGCGTTGCCGCCACGTCGCGCACGTCGCTGATGGGAAAGCCGACCTTCGGGGCCGCCGGATAGGCTCCCTTCGCCATCAGTTTGATGACCTCGTGCGAGGACGAAATGTCGGTATCCGTAGCCGGACCGAACACGATCGCCGGGTTCACAGCGGCAAGCTCGGGCGCGCGTGGTTCGCTCTTCACGTAGCCCCAGGCCGCAAGCTCGGCGAGCGTTTTCGACCTGATGTAGGTCGTGATGTCGGGGCGCTCCGGATTAGTCCAGTCGGTTTCGGTGAAGACGTGGCCCAGCGGTGCCTCCGGCCACGGCAGGGTGATGGAGACGACGGAGGACGTCATGACGACGCGCTTGACGCCGGCCTGCGTCGCCGCCTTCAGCACGCGCAGCGCGCCCTCGCGCGCGGGGCGAATGACATCGTCCGGGTGCCGGGGCTCCTGCAGCGGGAACGGCGAGGCGACGTGCAGCACGAACGTGCAGCCCTCCATCGCCATCTGCCAACCGTCGTCGCTCAGGAGGTCGGCCGTGACGAAATCCACGCTGCACGCGTCAGCCCCGGCCCGGGCGACGCTCTTGCGCACGGCATCGGCGCGGCTCAAATCGCGCAGGGTCCCGCGCACGGAGAAGTCGTTGCGCAGAAGCTCGGCGATGCAATGCTTGGCGATGAAGCCGGACGCACCCGTGACCAGGACCGTCGCAGTAGGCATGAGCTCTCCCTTTCATCCTCGCGCCGGACTTTTGTGCAGGGGCGCTTGGGCCCCGCGGTCGCGACGACGAGCATTACCGTCCCGGTTGAGGGAGCGCCAGAACTCTGGCCGGGAAAGGCGCGTGTGCAAACGCTACCCGTCACCAAGGTGCGCGGCGCCGGAGGAGCCAAATACCCACACCTGAGAGCCAATTCGACGAAGCGCGCGGCCCCGAACGCACGAGGCCCTAGGCCTCGGCTTTCTCGGCCAGCGTTGCCTCGTGCCGCTCGCGGTCTTCCTTGCCCTTGATCGAGGTGTCGCGATCGACGAGCTCGATCACGGCGCGGGGTGCGCTGTCGCCGTAGCGGAAGCCCGCCTTGACGACGCGCGAATATCCGCCCGCGCGGTTCTTATAACGGGGGGCAAGCGTGTCGAAGAGCTTCTTGACCATGGCCTCGTCGCGCAGCCGGCTCGCCGCAAGCCGCCGTGAGTTCAAGTCACCGCGCTTCGCCAGCGTGATGTACTTGTCGATGACGCGCTTGAGGTCCTTCGCCTTCGGCAGCGTCGTCACGATCTGCTCGTGCTTGATGAGCGCGGCCGCCATGTTGGAGAACATGGCCTGGCGGTGGCTACTGTCACGGCTGAAGCGCCGCCCCAGCTTTCTGTGTCGCATGTCAGGTCCCTTAGGTTGTTTAACGGGGAGGTTCTATGGCCTCACCTCGCTAGGCGCGTGAATTCGTGGCCCCGGTGTCGCTAGATCGGCTGATCTCACGCGCCGGGATCGCACGTCGTGTCAATACTGGTCCTCGAAGCGCTTGGCCAGCTCCTCGATGTTGTCGGGTGGCCAGTTCGGCACTTCCATGCCCAGGTGCAGGCCCATGGAGGCCAGAACCTCCTTGATCTCGTTCAGCGACTTGCGCCCGAAGTTCGGCGTGCGCAGCATCTCGGCCTCGGTCTTCTGAATGAGGTCGCCGATGTAGACGATGTTGTCGTTCTTCAGGCAGTTCGCCGAGCGCACCGACAGCTCGAGCTCGTCGACCTTCTTGAG
>CAXMLT010000161.1:0-17973 GCA_964194245.1 uncultured Hyphomicrobium sp. | reverse complement strand
GGCTCGGGCAAGTCGACGCTGCTCAACATCATCGCTGGGCTCGACAAGGACTACGAGGGCAAGATCGATCTCGGCGGCAGCGGCGACGACGGCATCACCTACGTGTTCCAGTCGCCCCGGCTCTTACCCTGGCGCACGGTCTACGAGAACATCGCGCTGGCGCTGCCCCCGGGCGACGCGCGGCTTGCCCGCATCCCCGAGCTGTTGCAGCGCGTCGGCCTTACGGAAGCGGCTTCCGCCTATCCCGAGATGATCTCGCTCGGCATGCAGCGCCGCGCGGCGCTGGCCCGAGCCTTCGTGGTGGAGCCTGAAGTCCTGCTCATGGACGAGCCGTTCGTGTCGCTCGACGATCCGACCGCCTATAGCCTGCGCGAGCTCCTGGTCGAGCTGTGGTCGCGGCGGCCCACAACCGTGCTGTTCGTGACGCACGACCGCGCCGAGGCCGTTATGCTGGCGACCCGCATCTTGCGCCTCTCCACCGGGCCTGCGACTATCGTCGGAGACATCCCCGTTTCCCTGTCCGTCGCCGACCGCCTGGACCGCGAGAAGGTGCGGACCGAGCAGCGGCGGATCTTCGGCGAAGCGTAAAGAAGCGGCGAAGCTCAGATATAAATGGAATTACAAAAGCCCCGCCGCCCGGTGAGCCTGCTCGCCAGCGTGACCGACGAAAGCGAGGCGCTGACCTGCGTTTCGCTCGGCGCCGACATCATCGACGCCAAGAATCCGGCCGCGGGCGCGCTCGGCGCGCTCACCGCGGAACGCGTGCGGGGTATCCGCGCCGCGGTGCCCGCGCACGTGCCTGTGAGCGCGACCATCGGCGACCCGTCCGATGACCCGGAACGCGCGGTCCAGTCGGCGCGGCTCATGGCGGCGACCGGAGTCGATTTTGTCAAGATAGGGTTATGGCCCGATGCGGAGGCTGCCGGCACGGTCCGGGCACTGGGGCGCCATTCGCTCAAGGGCGCGCGGCTCGTCGCCGTGCTGCTCGCCGATCGCGGCATCGATCTCAAGCTCATCGGGCCGCTGGCGGACGCGGGCTTCGCTGGGGTGATGCTCGACACTTACGATAAGCGCGCTGGCGCGTTGCCAGACATCGTACCGGCGTCCGGCCTGCGGGCGTTCGTCGACGCGATCCGCGCGAACGGCATGCTGGCAGGGCTCGCCGGTTCATTGCGCGTTGAGCACGTGCCGCTCCTGCTGACGCTCGGGCCCGATGTCCTCGGCTTCCGCGGCGGGCTCTGCTTCAGGGCCGCGCGCACTGCCACCATCGACCCGGCCGCCGTACGCGCCGTGCGCCGGGCTTGCGGGCCCGCACCGCGCAGTGCTATTGCGCCTCGGCAGACGGAGAGCGCGCTATGAGCGATCAGCAGAGCCTCGGCAGGCTTGCCGGACAGAGCCGCTTGGACGGCGTGGTCCGCGACCGCATTTTCGTGCGCGGCTTGGTGCTGCCCGTGGCCATTGGGATCTACGACGAGGAGCAGGGCGTCACCCAGAAGGTGAGCTTTACCATCGAGGCCTCGGTGGCGCCGGGCGTGTCGCCGCAGAAGGATGCGATCGCCGACGTGCCCTCCTACGACGACCTCGTCGGCGCTGTGCGCGGCGTGGTGGCGGTCGGGCATATAAATCTGGTCGAGACCATGGCCGAGCGCATCGCGGAGCGGTGCCTCGCTGACAAGCGCATCGTGTCCGTACTGGTGCGCGTCGAGAAGCTGGAGCGCGGGCCGGCTGCGGTCGGCGTAGAGATCGTACGTCCGCGAACGGCGGGCCAGTGACATCCCGCACATCAAGCGCTAAGGCGCCCCCGCGAGCGACGGTCATCAAGCTCGGCGGGAGCGTGGCCGAAAGCGGCCGCCTTGCCTCGATCGTGCCCATCGTGGCTGCGACGCGAGCACCCGTTATCGTGGTGCCGGGCGGCGGCACCTTCGCCGACGCCGTGCGCGTCGCCCAGGCCGAGCTCGGTTTCGACGATGCCGTCGCGCACCACATGGCGATCCTCGCCATGCACCAGACAGCCCACATGCTGGCGGGACTCGAGGCACGTTTCGCACCCGTTGAGACGATGCCGGCCATCAGGCGCACACTGGCGGAGGGTCGCATCCCGGTCTGGCTGCCGTGGAAGCTGAGCGAGCGCGACACGACCATCCCCGCCGATTGGTCGGTTACCTCGGATGGGCTGGCGGCGCGGCTTGCCGAGCGGCTCGGGCGAGCCTCCGTCGTGCTAATAAAATCGTGCAAGGTCCCGGACGGCGCCACGCTTCAGCGCCTTGCACTGGCAGAAACGGTCGATCCGACCTTCGTAGAGATCGTTGAGCGCGCGGGGCTCTCCTGGCGCGTGCTGGGCGCCGGCGATGAGGACAAGCTAGCCGCCCTCCTGCACTCCGAGCCCGCGCGCCCGGCTCCGCTTAAAGCCGGTCGACGGGCCGCCCCGCCGCGTGCTATCGCGCGGCGCAAGTGACGGCGCTACGATCCTGGCGCCCCTTCGCCTAGGTTCGGACAATGGCCAACAAGCTTCTATTTCTGACCGGCCGGCTCGCGGAGCCGCGGCTGGCTCGCACCGTCGCCGGACTCGGCTTGCCGGAGGGGTCATGGCGCATCGCCAACGTCGGCGTGAAAGTTGCGGCCCTGATGACCGAAGCGATCGTGAGGAACCGCCTCAAGGCTCCGCTCGACGCCGACCGCGTCATCGTGCCGGGCCGCAGCCGCATGAACCTGGGCGAGCTGAAGGAGCACTACGGCGTGCCGTTCGAGCGTGGGCCAGACGAGATCATCGACCTGCCGCAGTTCTTCGGCAAGGGCGGTAAGCCGCCGGATCTCTCACGCTACGACCTGCGCATCTTCGCCGAGATCGTCGACGCGCCGAGCCTCACGGTCGAGCAGATGGTCGAGCGCGCGGGCAAGCTCAAGGCCGAGGGTGCGGACGTGATCGACATGGGCTGCCAGCCGGACGTTCCGTTCCCGCAGCTCGAGGACATGATCGCGGCGCTGCGTAAGGGCAGCTTCAAGGTCAGCGTCGATTCCGGCAACGTGGAGGAGCTGCGCCGCGGCGCCAAGGCCGGCGCAGATTACGTGCTCAGCCTGGACGAGACGACGCTCGATGCCGTCGCCGGCACCAAGACAGTTCCCGTGCTGGTGCCAAAGCCGCACGGCGACCTTGCCTCGCTCGTCCGCGCCATCGACCTCTGCAAGGCCAAGGGCATCGCGTGCCTCGCTGACCCCGTGCTCGACCCCATTCACTTCGGTTTCACGACCTCGCTCGAACGCTACGCCGAGCTGCGGCGCGAGCGCCCGGAAGTCGAAATACTGATGGGTACCGGCAACCTGACGGAGCTGACCGATGCCGACAGCCAGGGCGTGACGGCCATCCTCCTCGGCATCTGCTCGGAGCTGCAGATCCGCAACGTGCTCGTGGTGCAGGTGTCGCCGCACACGCGGCGCACGATCCAGGAGCACGACGCCGCGCGCCGCCTGATGTATCGCGCGCGCGAGGACGAGAGCCTGCCCAAGGGCTACGGGGGAGGGCTCCTGTCGCTCCACGACCTGCGGCCCTATCCAGACACGCCGGAGCAGATCGCAGCGCGCGTCGTGCGCGACCAGAACTACCGCATCGAGGTCGCCGAGGACGGAATCCATATCTACAACCGCGACGGCCACCACGTGGCGCGCGATGCCTTCGGGCTGTTCGACAAGCTCGGCGTCGAGGCTGACGGCGCACATGCGTTCTACCTCGGCCATGAGCTCGCCAAGGCCGAAATCGCGCACGCGCTGGGCAAGCGCTATACCCAGGACGGGAGCCTCGACTGGGGTGTCGCCGCCGACCACAAGGTTGAGGATCTGACGCGCCACGCGAACGAAGGCGCTACGCTCAAAGCTGCGCGCAAGGAGAAGGCGGATGCCGCTTATCGTCGAAACCATCGTGACGACGAAGAACGCGAAGGGTGAGGTGCACGTCGCGCCGCTCGGCCTGATCGCCGAGGGCGCGAACTGGGTGCTGGCGCCGTTCCGTCCCTCGCGCACGCTCGACAACCTGCGCGAGGTGCCGTTCGCGGTCGCGAGCCATACCGACGATGTGCGTGTGTTCGCTGGAAGCCTGACCGGGCGCAAGGATTGGGCGACGCGCCCGGCTGAGAAGGTCGACGGTGCGGTCTTGGAGAATGCGGTCTCACACTGGGAGCTCGCCGTCGACCGCGTGACCGAGGACGACCTGCGGCCGCGCTTCTCCTGCGGGGTGGTGCACGCCGCGAGCCACCGCCCCTGGGGCGGCTTCAACCGCGCGCAGGCCGCGGTGCTCGAATGCGCGGTGCTGGTCTCGCGCCTGAAGATGCTACCCGTGGACAAGATCGAGGCCGAGCTCAAGTATCTCGAGATCGCCGTCTCCAAGACCGCGGGTGAGCGCGAGCAGGAAGCTTGGGGCTGGCTGATGGAGCGCATTGCGGCCTGGCGCAAGGACCAAGCGCAGAAGGTCTAGGCGAGCTCGCCCGCAAGCAACGCAATCGCCGCGGCGGGCGCGCAGCGCGTCACCCATTCCGCGCAGTCCGGCGTTGCGTCGGCGATTTTGGCAAAGGGGTGCGCCAGTCGTCCGACCTGCTCGGTGAGGGTGAACACCTGCGGCGCGCCGATACCGGCGGCGACGGCGGGCGCGTCGATCGGCGTTGCCGTCAGATTGCAGGCCGTCAGCAGTGCCCGGCGGAGGTCGTCCATCTGCTCAGCGGCGATCAGCGCGGCCGCGCTGCGCCAGTCGGCGAGGCTGGCATCCCGGCGGTCGCGGCCGAGGCAGCGGGCGAAGCGCGCAAGGCTCTCCTCCAGCGACGTGCCACGGTGGTCGGCGGTCTCGTGCTGATCCACGTCGTCCGGAAGCTCGCCGAGGATGCGGCGCACATCCGCCATGGTCGCGAAGTTGCCGGCTGCGAGGCGCTGCCGTTGGCCGCGGAAGAGCACAGTGCGCGCAACCGCACTGACATCGGTGCGCGTCAAGCCGCTATAGACAAGCTCGCCGGTCGCGAGCCGCTCGCCATCGGTGAGCGCGCGCGGCATGAGCCGGGCCCCGGTAACGGGAACGATGTCAGTCGTGGTCGAGCCCATGTCGATCAACACCGCCTCGTCGTAGCGGCGCGCGACGAGCTCAGCCGCGGCGAGGAAGTTGGTCGAGGCCGCGCTCATGGGGTCGACATGTGCCTCGGCGGGAGCGCCAAAGCCCCGCGGCCCCATCCAAATGCGGACGCCGCCGCCAAGAATCGACACCAGCCGGTCGACGATGGCCGAGACGCCGGTTGCGCGGTCTGGGAACAGCTCGCACAGCTCCCCCGTCATGGTGGCTGCGTGCGCGTGGGCGCGGGAGACGAGCGGCGCGGCTTGTGCGAACGCCGCATCGAGCTGGTCGATGCCTCGCCACAGCCGGCACGGCAACTGCAGCGCGGCAATGGCACGGCCGTCCTCGGCCAGCGCGACCTTGAGGTGCGCTCCGCCCACGTCGTAGCCGGCCGTGATGGCCATCGCATCGTCTCCGCTGAGCCCGGCAACTTCGCAAGCCAGGCGAGGCCGTGATACACGACGCGTGCGCAGAGGCAAGCCAATGGACGTCATACCGGTCATCGACGTGCGTCATGGGGTGGCCGTGCACGCGCGCCAAGGCCGCCGCGATCAGTATAAGCCGCTCGAGACGCCGCTGGCGCAGAGCAGCGACCCCGTCGCGGTCGCGCGCGGCCTCCTGTCGTTTTTTCCGTTCCGGGCGATCTACGTCGCAGACCTCGACGGCATCGAGGGCCGCGGGCGGGACGAGGGTCTCGCCGCACGGCTTACCGCGGCGGCACCGGGGGTGGAATTCTGGATCGACGACGGGGACTCGGCGGACGCCGCTGCGGCGAGCGCGGGCGTGCTGCTGCCCGTCATCGGATCGGAAAGCCTCGCCGGCGATGACTTGGAGAAGCTGCGCAAAGAGCCGGGCGGACGCTTCGCCCTCTCACTCGACTTCCGCGGCGACAGCTTCGTGGGCCCGCATGCGCTACTCGATGACGCTGCCCTTTGGCCTGAGCGTGTCATCGTCATGACGCTCGCGCGGGTTGGCGCCGCCGAGGGTCCGGACCTGCAACGGCTCTCTGAAATCATCGCGCGGGCCGGCGGGCGCCGCGTCTACGCGGCGGGAGGTGTGCGCAATCTGGCCGACCTTGAGACCCTGCGAGGGGTCGGCGCTGCCGGCGCGCTCGTCGCAACGGCGCTGCATGCCGGAACGATAACGGCCGGCGATCTCATCGAGATCGCCGGCCGTTGAAGTCATCGCGAGAGAATGGCAGAGCAGAACCCGAGAGCGCGGCTCTAACCTTTCCACCGGCCTGAGAGCAGTCTACCCAATCGCTTCAGCAGACCCCCCTTCATCGGAGGGGCATTATCCTGCTGTGGACGGTGTCCGCTTCAAGTCTTCGCACCGAACGGATGCTGGACGCTGTTGCGCTGGGCAGTCGCTTCGGCGGCGGTCGGCTTGCCTGCGATGGCGCGCGCAAGAGCTTCCTTGACCGCCCGATAGTTGAAGTCCTGGATCTTGGCGTCGTCGGCAGCTTCCCAGTGGATGAAGACGCCAACGAGGATGTAGAGGTCGTCGGCTTCTGACGCCGGGATCACGCCCTCGGCGACCGAGTCCTGCACGGCCTTGGCGACGGCGTACTGGGCCGGGCCGAACATCTGGACGGCCTGACGGGCGTCCTTGATGGTGACCTTGTTGAACAGAATGGTGTTGGGCTTGCAGAGCAGGTTCGGCGCGATGACCGCAAGCAAGGTGGTGAAGCCGTCCTTGTTGTTCGACAGCGCGCCAACGAATGCCGTCTCGGCAGCCGAGCCGCGCGGCCCGATGACGAGATCGATATGCGCGACCTCGTTGCCGTCGCCGACGAGCGACTCGCCGATCATAACTTTGTTAATCTTGGCCATTGCGGGGTTCCTCCCAAGCTAAAAACATCACGAGCACCAACGCGAACCCCGCCGTAGCCGGGAACATGCCGGTTCTGCCCTATCTCTGTAGCTATCCCTGTTCTCTGCGATCGGCGACAATCGTCGTCGAACCGGTTGGCCAGATAGCGGCGCGCCGTAAGCGGCCGCCCCTAGATAGCGCCAGCAGCCCTCTCTCGACAAGGGGTTACGCGAGGCTTGACAGTGCCATCCGGTCGCGGATTGAGGCGGCAAAAAGGGTGGCTACAACGAGGTCGGCCGTGGTCCCGGGATTGAGGTCCCTCTGCTTCAGATCAGTGTCGAAAGCGAGCAATTCAGCAAACGAACTAGGCGTGGCCACGGGCGTCCAAAGCCGCTTATCCAGCAAAGCTTCCTTGCGCACTTGCTCAGCGACCTCAGTACCAAATTTGCGGGCAATATGACTGTCGGGTAACGCGGCCAAGTAAGCCATGTGTAAGGTGGTAACCATCAAGTTGAAATCATCGGCGAGGGGTCGCACCCGGTCGAGCGTCGGCAGACCGAAATCGAAGACCTCGGCGAAGTTCGAGACGTAAGCGGAGGCGATGCGATCGCGGTGGGCGGCGAGCGCCATGGCCGTGAGGAGGCCGACGGTCGGAGCCACGGACACGTCCTGGTCGGTCGCCATATCGAGGCCGCCGGGATTGGCACGCCGGATCGCCGCGTAGACGTCGGCGGTATCCCTGGCGTCGAGTGCAGCGAGGACGGTTGCGAGGCTGTCGCGCAGCGTGCCGCCGTCCCCGTATTGCGCGGCGGCCGCAAGCGGCGCTGCAAGCAGGAGGATACCGAGGTTGGTGTTGCAGCCGGCGGCTGCGAACGACGCATCGACCGCGTGGCGGATGCGCGCGCCGATTCTCAGGTCGCTATCGGCGACCCAAGGCGCGGCGGCCGCGGCGGCTTCCTCGAATTGCCGGACCTCCATACCGTGCCCGCCGCCATGGACGTGCACGTTGCCGGGCTTGAGCGCGGCGATCTCGGCGCGGCAGGCGGCGAGGAAAAGATCGCGCGTCTCGGTCTCGCTCAGGCGGGGCATCGGCGGTCGCGCTGGTGATCGGCGACCGCGGCGAGAAAGTCCTCCACAATCGCCTCGGCGACGTCCATGTCTGAGACGCTTTGCAGCCCGCGCCAGGAGGGGTTGCTGTTGACCTCGAGCACCATGAGCCGGCCGTCGGTTGCTCGGATGAGGTCGACGCCGGCATAGTCGGCATCGACGGCGTCAAGCGCGCGCGAAGCGAGTGCGCGCATCTCGGGCGTCGGCTCGCACGGCACCGGCGAGCCGCCCTGGTGCACGTTGGTGATCCAGGTGCCGGCCTTGCGGCCCATGGCCGCAACGACGCGGAAGCGTGTCGCGATCACGCGCCAGTCCTCGAAGCCGTCGCCCGAGGGCGGCACGAAGTCCTGCAGGTAGTAGATGTTGTCGGCGGCCTCCGGTAGGGGCAGTGCGCTCACGCCTTCGACGCGCAACAGGCCTTTGCCCTGCGAGCCGAACAACGGCTTGAAGATGAGTGATCGGGCGGCGTCGTCGACGTAATCTTTCGCTGGGGCCTCGCCTTCCATGGTCCGCGTGCGCGGCGTCGGGATGCCGGCTTGCTGCAGCAGGAACGTCGTCGTCGATTTGTCGACGCAGCGCTCGATCGCTCGCGCATCGTTCCACACGCGCACGCCGCTCAGCCGTAGCGCGTGCAGGAGCCCTAGGCGGAACGTGATCTGCTCGAGCGTGCCGGCTGAAATCGAGCGCACAAACACGGCGTCAGGCAAAGCGCCATCAAAGCCCGGGATGTCGATGCCGCTCGGCAGCGCGGTGTCGAAGGCGCAGCGCGGCAGCGAGGTGACCACGACGAAGGCTCCGCGCCGGCGCATGGCCGCGGCGAGGCGACGGACGTGCCAGTCGCCGCTCTCCTCCTCGAGAAAGAGAGCGATGCGCGGTCCACTCTCGGCCGAGGCGGCCTCAGCGGAAGCTGGCGTCGACGATCGCTGGAGCAAGTTCGCCCGCGTGGAATGAGGAGCCCGTATCGAGGTTGGAGACGGTGACCGCGGCGGGGCTGAACAGCATGGGATCGATCTTATAGAAATCGCCGTTAACGGCCGCGAAGATCTCCGCGAACGGGCGGCCGTAGATGGAGCAGGTCTGGCTCGGCAGGTTGTCCGCGAGCTTCTTGGCCGCCTCGTCGCCGCCCCGCACGAAGAGCTGTACGCGGCCGCCGTAGATGATGGCGTCGTTGGTGCGGCCCATGGCCTTGATGAAATCGGGGACCGGCGGAGCGATCGGAGCCGTGCCCATGCCGTCCTCGATGTGCTCGAGCGGGAAGTGCAGCTCGTGCGCCTTGTGCATCGCAACCTCGAGCACGCGCGCGGCAATCTGAACGGTGCCGGCGAGACTTGCGGTCGGTGCAAACAGGATCGTCAGGTCGGCCGGCGCGACGCCGCAGTCGGCAGCAATCTTGGTGACAACGGCAGCCGGGGGCGCCTTGTCGCCCTCGATGACGAGGGCGGCCTTGTTGTTGTGATCGACGTAACCGAGGTCCTTGTAGAGCGCTTCCACGCGCGAGAGCGCGCGGGCGGGTCCCGAGCCGAGCGCGAAGAATCCGGTCGCGGCATCCTGGATGGTCCAGCCGGCGTACTGGCTGGCGAGACATGCGACGATCGGGTTGGAGGTGTGCACCGTGACGCCGAGCGGCCAGTGGGGCAGGCCCGATGACATCGTGAGGCTTACGGTGCCGAGCCCGCCCAGGCAAATCTCTGCGAGCCTGCGGCCTGCTTCGATGCCTCCCTGCGCAGCGGCTCCAAGGTCGACGCGGCGCTCGCCGGTCTCCCCGGTGCTGACGATGCAGCGCAAGGCACCGGCATCGGCGACGAGGGCATCAACGAGCTTAGCCGCTCTGCCTGAGACGCTCGGCGCCGGGCCGACGTACTTCTGCTGCATGAGCGCGCTCCGTGTTCCCGGCTCGTGCATACAGCATGTGAGCCAGTTCGTCCAAGCGCCGGCGGCAATTCTGCTCGGCCTGCGTGGCATCGGCGCCATCGGCGAAGACGGTGGCGATGGGCCGGAAGCTGGGGATGCGCGTACCGGGCGCCGGGCGGTCGGCGGTCCAGTCCGCCCAGGGTATGCTGCCGACGACCACGGGGGAGGGGCCGGAATAGAGAACGCCGGCGGCGCGCGCGCTTGGAGCGGCTGCAGGAAGGGCGAGGGGGAGACCCCGGCTGGCGGCGAGATGGGCCCGAAAGAGCGCGCCTTTTGCGTCATCGAAGACGTCGATGGTCGCCCCCGGGCGGGGGTTCACCTCCAAGAGGTAGGGAATGCCGTCCGTAAGCAGGAAATCGAAGGAGACGAGGCCCACGAGGCCAAGCGCCCGGCACGCGTCCTGCGCTGAGGTGAGCATGCGTTCTTCTATGGCTACGCCGAGGGACGCGTGGCCGACCGCTCCGCCATACCGGTAGGGGCGAACGGCGCCGCCCACAGTCCACTGGCGGCTGAAGCCGACGAGGTGCATGGCACCATCCGCGGCGATCGCGAGCAGCGAAGCGGGCGTCCCCCCCATGCGGCGCTGATAGTAACGGCGGCGGTCGGTCTTGGCGGCCGGGCAGGGGAGTACGTGCGCGCCGCCGCTGCCGCCGATGCGCTTCGACAGCCAGCCGTAGGGATCGCGGGGGGGATCGAGCTGCGTCTCCGGGTGCGCAACCCCGAGCTGGTCGAGCAGCGCAAAGAACGAAGCCGGATGCTTGGCGCGCGCAATCGCCTCGCTGCCGTTGCCGATCAGCGGGTAGTGGCGTGCGAGCGTGGCCACGAGCTTGGGCGTGTCCTCGAAACCGGAGCCCAACACGAGCCCGACCGGCGGGCTCGGTGCCTTCTCCGCTACCGCCGCAAGTGCAGCAAGCAGCGGGCGCGCACGAAAGCCCACCCGCGTCACCTCAGCGAGTTGCGTGAAGGCGGCAGCACTCGCGCGCATATCCTCATCGCCGAACGCATCGACCACCAGCGGCGCGAAGCCCGCGCGCCCGGCGCTCGCGGCGAGTGCCCGCCCGGTCAGCGCAGCGATGAGGACGCTGCCTTGCGTCAAGTGGTGAAGGTCCGCGCGAGCTGGAAGGCATCGCGGAAGTCGTAGTGCACCGGCTTGGCGCCTGTGATCATGCGTTTGAACAGCCCCGACTCCGTCTTGTACTTCACGTCGCCGATGGCGAGCGGACCGACCCCGAGCGCGTTGCATCCGGGCAGCGGGGCGCCGTCCATGAACAGCTCCATTCCTTCCACGCCGGGCGGCGGCACGGCATTGACGTCGGCGACGACGAGCAGGTTCTTGGCCTGCGTCTTGTCGGCGGCGCTGATCACGCGCACACCAGCGGCGGCGGCGGCGAAGATGACCTCGGCGTCGACGATGATCGCGGTCTTCTGTTCAGGGGTCTCGCCCGATTTGGGGATGAGATCGACGCCGAAGCGCTGTTTGGAGACCTCGGCCGACTTGATGACGCGGTCGACGCCGCGGTGGGCGACGAGCGTCACCTGCGCACCCTCGAGCGCCGCAATGATGGAGGAAGCAAAGCCCACGACGCCGGTCGCGCCGAACACGGCGACCCGCGTACCCTTCCAGCCCTTGTTGAACTTCGTGCGCAGCACGCGCTCGACGCAGGCCACCATGGCCGCCGCCGTCGTGAACGAGCCGGCCGGATCGGCGAACGTTGAAAGCCCGAAGGGCGGGACCAGCGCCTTCTTGGCCGCATCCATCATATCGAGCGCGAGGAGTGCGTCTTTGCCGCCGATGAAGATGCCGGTGCGCACGCCGCTGTCGGGCGGCCGCGAGAAGATGGCGTCCTGTGTTAGCCCCGTCACTTCCTCAAGCGTCACGTTGATGTAGGGAACGATCACCTTGTAACCGGCATCCGCGGCCATGTTCACGTCGAATGGGCTCATGTGCTTTTGCGGCGAGAGCATGTGCAGGATCGGTATGGCGTCGCTCATTTTTTATCTTCCTCGGTGCTTAGAGATCCGGGCCCCCAATGCGCTCAATCGAGGCGCCCCGGTTGCGCCCCCTGGCAATCAGAATTTCGAGCCCATCGGCTCTAGCGGCTTCGATTGCAGAATCATAGAGGCGTGCGGCAATTTCTTCCGAGGGTATGTACGCAAACCCCGTCGGTCCCCACGAGCTTTGCCCGATCCCGAACGCACCCCTCTCTTTCAAACTACGGGCAATGCGGCCGACGGCCGGGCTCGCCCATGCGCTACCCCCTTGCGCACTCGCGAAATGACCACCGATAATCGCTTGGATTTCGCTTATTGCAGCGCCGAAGGTTTCGATGTCGGCTTCCATGAGACCCGGCACGAGCTGCATCAGCACGAGGCGGCAGAGATGTCCGGCTGCATCGGCCGAAAGCGG
The DNA here is from genome assembly GCA_964194245.1 of uncultured Hyphomicrobium sp. Lineage (GTDB taxonomy): Bacteria > Pseudomonadota > Alphaproteobacteria > Rhizobiales > Hyphomicrobiaceae > Hyphomicrobium_A. The sequence continues at coordinate 5,650 of CAXMLT010000161.1, read as the reverse complement.
AGGCAGCTCCGCGAATCCCTTAGCCTCTGCTTCACCATGAACACCGGAAGTGCCCGGATCGATGATAAGCAGGATGCGCCAGGCTTCGGGGAAGTCGGTGCGCATGAGGATCGGGGGAGCGTGATCCTTTGAACCGCGTCCGCCATCGACGATGAAGCCGCCGCGCTCGAAGGCCTCCATTCCGATCGCCGACCGCGCCCCGCGGTTCATGAGTTCGCCCGTCTCGATGGCGCTATGGTCGAGCCCATCGAGCACATCGAGCGCAGCCCCGATGGCAAGCGCGAGCTGGGTGCCGGAGCCGAGGCCGGCGTGGGAGGGAATGGCCGTGCGGATGTCGAGCTGGTATGCGCTGCCGGCGGCGTAGGAGCCGGCAACGTGCTTTAGGGTCTCTAGCGCCCGGCGGCGATCCGGCCCTTCGGCCTTGAATGAGCGGCTGCGCGAAAGCACGAGCTCGGTTGCCGGCCTGTCGATGGCGAGACCGATGCTGCCGAACCGGCGCCCCAGGCCGCCATTGAGGTCGAGGAAGCCGAGATGCAGCCGCGCCGGGGCGACAACGCGCACGGCCTTGACGGCAGCCGCCGCGCGCGCGGTGGCGGGACTCCCGTCCGATGGCGGCTGGGTTTGCGTTGCGTCGGCCAGAGGCATTACGGTGAACCTAGGGAGTGAGGTCGGATAAAGCGAGGAGGCGACTATATGGCGGCCGAGCGCGAAAAGCCCATGCCGGAGGCCGAGGTTACCGCATGGCTAGAAAAGAACCTGCCCAAGTGGCACCTCGAGGGTGGCTGGATCAGGAGAACATACAAGACGGGGAGCTGGAAAGGGACGCTGATGGTAATCAATACGGTCGGCCATCTCGCCGAGGCAGCCTGGCACCACCCCGATATCACGGCTTCCTACGCTTGGGTCGAAGTGCGCCTTATCACGCATACGGCCAAAGGCATCACGTCAAAGGACCTCGAGCTTGCAAAGAAGATCGAGGAGGTCGTGCACTGGCAACCCGGCAAGGAAGGCCGCGGGCTCGAAGGCACGCCGGCTGGCGACGCCCGCTTCGTCTACATCAAATATGATTGAGATTGGGGCTATCTCGGCGCTCCCGCACGAGGCGAACGGCAGACGATGACGGCAAAGGAAGGTGCGGAGCCCGCCGCCGGTTTCGACTGCATTATCGCGCTGGGGTCGAACCTCGGCGACAAGACCAGCAACATCGACAGGGCAATCGAGCTCTTGAGGGAGCCAGGCGACATCCGCCTCGTCCGCCGCTCGCGCAACTTTGCCACCGACCCCTGGGGCAAGCTCGATCAGGATTGGTTCGTCAACGCCTGCGTCGCGGTGAAAACCAAGCTCGCCCCGCGCGATCTGCTGCACCGCTGCAAGAACATCGAGCGGCGGATGGGCCGTGTCGCCACCGAGAAGTGGGGCCCGCGCATCATCGATCTCGATCTTCTCATCTACCGCGACAGCGTTTTGGACGAGCCAGACCTCGTGCTGCCGCATCCCCACATCGCGGACCGCGCGTTCGTCCTCGCGCCGCTGATGGACATCGCGCCCGATCTCAAGATCAAGGGCAAAAACGTGCACCAGCTGCTCGAAGCGATCGACCAGGGCAGCGTGCGCCCTCTGGACTGAGCCCCAAAACGCAAGGCGCCGCGGACAGAGGGTCCGCGGCGCCTGATGATCGCAAGGCTGCGAGCGTTATTTCTTCGGGCTGCCGTCCGCGTTGAACGAGGCGAGGTAGGCGAAGAGATCGTCGCGCTCAAGCTCGTCCTTCACGCCTGGGAACAGCATCTTGTTGCCGGGGACCTTCTTCTTGGGGTCGGTGATGTACTCCTTGAAGGTGGCCTCGTCCCAGGTCAGACCCGAGTTCTTCATGGCATCCGAGTAGCTGAATCCCTCCTCGGTGCCGGATTTGCGGCCGACCAAGCCGCTGAGGTTGGGCCCAACCTTGTTAGTGGCTCCTGGGCCGACCGAATGACACGGGGCGCACTTTTGAAAGACCTTCTTTCCGGCCTCCGCATCCTGCGCCAACGCAAGCGTCGGCAACGCGAGCAAGGCGCCTGCGGCGACAACCAACCTGAGCATACTGAATTCCTTCCCTATTGTTCCCGACCGGTAAGACGCGCGACCGGTGCCATCTTCTTATGCCGATCGGGAGTGTGCCAAGAAGTTTTTGAACCGCGACTGAACATGGTGACGCACCCCGCGGCTGCAGGGTGACGCCACCAAAACTAGACGACGAGAGTCAGGAAAAGCTAAGCCTCGGTCGGTGCCGGAATTTTCTCGCGCACGGGCTTGGGCGAAGCTCCGCCAGGGCGCCGGTAGATGAACTCCGGCGAGGCCACGTGGGACTCGACCTCGGCGACCTTCGCCCACTCTGCGTGCATCGGCGAAAGCGAACAGGCGGGGTCGGTGTTGGCCGCGTCCCCCGTCAGCGCGAAGGCCTGGCAGCGGCAGCCGCCGTAGTCGACCTCGCGCCGCGGGCAGGTGCGGCACGGGTCCTTCATCCAGCTGGTGCCGCGGTACTTCTGGAAGGCTTGGCCATTGAGCCAGATGTCGCCCAGCGGTTTGTCGCGCACATTGTCGAACTCGAGGCCCTTGATCGATTCCGCGGCATGGCAGGGAAGCACACGCCCCTGCGGCGTCACGTTGATGATGCCGCGTCCCCAGCCGCCCATGCAGGGCTTGGGGAACTTCGCGTAGTAGTCAGGGACGACCATGTCGATGACGATGACGCCCTTCAGACGCTCGCGCGCCTTCTCGGTGATCTTGGCCGCGGCCATGAAGTCCTCGCGCGTCGGCATAAGCGCGGCGCGGTTCTTGAGCGCCCAGGCGTAATACTGGACGTGGGCGATCTCGACACGCCCGGCACCGAGCGCCACCGCGTAGTCGATGATCGACTCAACGCTCTTGATGTTGTGGCGGTGGATAGGCGCATTGATCGTCAGCGGCATGCCAAGCTCGCGCACCCAGCCGGCAACGATCTTCTTCTTATCGCTGCCGCCCTTGTAGCCGGCGATGCGGTCGGCGTTCTCGGAGGCCGTATCGACGTCCTGGATCGAGATCTGGACGTGGTCGAGACCCGCGTCCTTGAGCTTCACGAGCCGCTCGCGCGTCAAAAGCACAGCCGCGGTGATGAGGTTGGAATATAGACCGGCGTCCGCCGCGGTCTTGATGATGTCCTCGAGGTCGCGGCGCACAGTCGGCTCGCCGCCGGAGAGGTGGATCTGCAGGATCCCGAGTTGCGCCGCCTCGCGCATGACCTTCTGCCACTCCGCGGTCGTGAGCTCGGTGTTGGCCCTCTCGAGATCTAAAGGGTTGGAGCAGTAGGGGCACTGCAGCGGGCAGCGATGGGTCAGCTCCGCGAGCAGGCCGATCGGCGCGCGCGCGCAGGCAACATCCACCGGCTCGGGAGCGGCGGCACTGTCGCAGCGCATCTCGCCGGCATCCATCGTCACCGTGCCTTCTTTCACATGGGTAGGGGCAATGTCGTTCATGCCTTCACTCCTCCCTTGTCGGCGAGGTCTTGGAGCATCGAGACGATGTCCGCGACGATTTCCGCTTTCGGCGCATTGTACTCTCTCGCAAGCTCGCTCGCGATGTCGTCGACCGAGCGCGCCCCATCACAAAGCTTCAAAACTGCGACAGCGATCTCGTCGGGCTCGAACACGCGCTCGGGTGCAAGCACCAGCCACTTGCCGCGGCCCGCGTCGTGACGCAGCTTGATGTGCGGCGGCAGCGCCGGCCGCGTAGCGGCGGTCACGATGGCGCGGGTGCGTATCATCGCTTCACCCATTTTGGGCCTCGGGCCGGAAGGCTCCGGGCGGAATGTTGCCCTCGACGTAGGCATGCTGGAGGGCGTCGAGCTGCACCCACAGCACGTTGCACTTGAAACGGACGGCGTCGACACAGGCTTCCTGCTCATCGCGCGTCTTGGCGTGGTCGAGGACGTACTGCAGAGCGAAGTCGGCGTCGCGCGGTGCCTGCGTGAGCCGGCGCCTGAAGTAGGCCATCACCTTCTCGTCGATGAAGGTCGGGTAGTTCTCGAGCATCCCCGAAATGCGCTCCTTGTGGATCTTGGGCGCGAAGAGCTCGGTCAGGGATGAGGCGATCGCAATGGTGATCGGCTGCTCGCGCACGAAGGTGACGTAGGCTTCGACGGCAAAGCGCGTCGCCGGCAGCGCACCCTTCATGGAGACGACATAGTCGCGGTCGAGGCCGAGGCCGTCGGTCAGTACCAGCCAGCGCTCGATGCCACCTTGCTCCTCGCCGAAGCCGTCATGATCGTGCACGCGATGCAGCCATTCGCGGCGCAACTCGCGGTCGTAGAGGCGGCTGACGAGGGCAGCGTCCTTGCGCGGAACCGCCGACTGGTAGCAGTAGCGGTTGAGCGCCCAGGCCTGCACCTGCGGCTTCTTGAGCTTGCCGCCGTGCAGCATGTGATGGAACGGATGCTTGTCGTGGTAACGCTCGGCACCCACGGCGCGGATCGCAGCCTCGAAGTCAGCGCGGCTCATCGGCTCATCGGACTTGCGCTCGGCGGCGACGCGCTCGAGACTCACGGGCTCGGTCATAGGCGTACCTCCAATCCGTCGTATCCGACTTCCCAACCGGTCCCTTCGATCGATTTGCGCGCCGCCGAATTCTCGTCCAGCGCCGGATTCGAATTATTGATGTGAACATATATGAGCCTTCCAACCCCCAATTTCGAGAAGGCGGAGATGGAGCCGGCGTCGCCCAACATGCTGATGTGCCCCATGCGGGCGCCCGTCTTGTCGAGCAGTCCCTGCTCGATCATCTCGTTGTCGGTGAAGAGGGTGCCGTCGAAGAAGACGACGGAGGCGCCCTCCAGGCGCTTGGCCAGCTTGTCGTCGATGGTGGCGCAGCCGGGGATATAGAAGAATGAGGTCTTGGCCGCAGGATCGGTGATCTTGAGACCGATGGTGTCGCCCTCCTGGGTGCCGAGATCTTTGCCGGCAGATGCGTCCTCCAGATAGAGTGCGATCTTGCCCGGCACGGCGAAGGCCTCGACCGTGAGTCCGAGATCGGTGCCGTCGCCCTTGATCTGCACGGGTTGATCGAGCGGTAGCGTTATGCGCGGCACGAGAGGCTCGGCCATCACCTGGAACACCGAGTTCGATTTGAGGATGCCAAGCACCCGGCTCGTGCCGTAGATCGAGAAGGCCTGCGCCTCGCGCAAGTTGATCAAGCCGATGATGTGGTCGACGTCGCCGTTCGTGAGCACCACGGCCTTGATGGGGCTGTGGCGTAGCCCGCGCCGGGGATCGGCGTGGAGCGCAGGTGTGCTCGCGATCTGCTGGCGCAGGTCGGGCGAGGCGTTGAGCAACGCCCAGCTTATTCCGTCACGGCTGACCGCGAGAGAGGATTGGGTGCGCGCTTTGAAGCCGGGAGTGCCGGCACGGACTGCCGCGCAGTTATGGCAGTTGCAATTCCACTGCGGAAAGCCACCGCCTGCGGAAGACCCCAGAACCTTGATGATCATGGTATCTTCTAGTCTAGGGGCGCGCCGACCGCCTGACTTCAGATAACAACCCCGGAAATGACAACGGCGGTCGATGTGTCGACCGCCGTCGTCTGAAACTCACGGAGTAAGTGAGTTGATCGACAGTCGTTAGATGATGTCGATCTCGGCCGG
>CAXMLT010000160.1:0-20124 GCA_964194245.1 uncultured Hyphomicrobium sp. | reverse complement strand
AATTACACCACGTGCCCGGACACTACCGTCGTGGTCGCCTCAACTGACATACCAATGGGCGCGAGCTGGGTCGCCGGTTTCGTGGCTCTGGCGCTTGCATTGCTAGGATATGCCGCAGCTCAGCGCTGATCGGCGAAGTCCTAGTTCCAAGGTCTAAGAGTGGCCGCCCGATAGCACAATGCTCAGCCCAACGATTGTCGTGGCGGCTATTAGCGTTCCGCAGAATAGCCAAGCCCGGAAAGCCGCTTTGCGCCCAATCCGCTTGGCATCTTCTTTCGAGTGCTCAAGCTCGGCGAGTTTGCGACTCACCTCCGCGAAGGTGTTGTAGCCATGGTAGTTCCCGCCAGCCCGCGCTTCGATCCTATCAAGCCGCGCCTTGAGGTCACGGTAGTAGCGCACCATTTCGTCTAGCTTGCTCTCACCCGCACGCTTTTCGGCTTGATGGAAACCGTACCAGCGGTCCTCCAAGGCACAGGCCTCTTGCAGCGCAGCGACCTTGACGACAAGTTCTGCAACGTCACTCGCCAACAGCCGATTGGTTTCCTGAAGCCGAACTAATGCAATGGCTGTTTCGGTGACGAAGCTGTCGCGTTCAGAACCCGCTTCGACGGTCTGAACGGGGGCGGGTTCATGATTCTGATGTTCGGCCGCTTGCCCGCTCTGCTTTGAACGGGGCGGCAGGGTCGTGATTGTTGCACTCATCGGAGCCTCCTCATATTGGAGGCAACGCTAAGGCGAGTCGCGCCGCGCAACGTGAGGGTATCGACAGCTTTAGGAGCGCCTGTTGAAAACTTCGACAGGCCAGACATCTGCAAGGCGCAATCGAAAGAGGAACCAGCACTGGCTCCCTTAACGTGCTGATGGAAGGTTGCCATTAGAGCACTATCAGAGGCACCCCCTGGCGCGAGACAGATAGCTCAAAAGTTACTAGTCAGGGCGGCCACGCGAGCCGCCCCTCTGCCGAGCAGTTGATCCTCTGTTAAGCCGCAGCAAAGTCCGGCTCTGCGAGCAAGCGCATCGCTCGGTGCACTGTCGTCTTGCTCGTTCCTATCGCCCGCGCAATGGCCCGCTGAGAGCCTTGGACCGCGCCGCCCTGTAGCACCTCAAGAGTTGCGCCCAACCCGCGCTTGGGTGGTCCAGCGCTCGGTGGCGGAGGTGGACGGCGGTCCTTTCTCTTCGGCTTCGTGGTCTTTTGGACCACTGGTCCAGGCTGCGGCGCCGGCTGGTCCAGTATCTCAGTATCCGAGCCAAGATCGCCAGAGCTGACGGCCGATGTAGCTGGTCCAACGCCGCGGACAACCACAACGGCCAACGCGCTGCCCAGCTCAAGGAACAGCACCGGCACCAGGGCCAACCAGGGCAATAGTGTCCCAGCGTCGAGCTTCCAGCCTAGCGCGTGCGCATAGACCGCGAGCGCGCCGGCGAGGGGATCGGCGTCTCGAACTGCCGGCAACTGAGATACTGGCTTCGCTGCATTGGTGATCGCGGCCTCAAGCTGAGTTCGGCGCTCCGACCGCGCCTTCTCAGCCTTCAGCGTCACGGCTTTCGGGCAGACGGTTTCTTGCACCCGGCCGTCAATCTTCGTGCAACCTTTGGCGCCGGGTGTCAGCAACAGCCCGTCGATCTCGGCTTGCAGTTCCGCTGCTGGCCTCGCCGGCGGTAGCGACGACAGTTCTGCTTCTGCTCGCGCGCGGTCAGATCGGGCATCGCGGATCGCATCGGCTGCGGCTTCTCGTGTCGCCGCAAGATCGCCGCGCGTGCCTGCCGCCAAGCTCAGTTCCGCGGTGAAGCTGTAGACGATGCACACTGCTGCGAGAGTGAGACACGCCAGTGCTCGCACGATGTTCCAACGTGATAGAGCGTGCACGACTTCGCTAACGGCGTACGGTTTCAGAATCTCGCCGCCGGCGGCCGCGCCAGCGAACACGAGGCCGATTAGAACGTGTTGCTGCGAGCCGATGAGGAAACCGAAGTAACTGCCCAACGCGGCACTCGCGCCGACGAGCAACAGCGCGCCGGTTAGCAGGATACGCGAGCTGTGTTGAGTTAAGTCGTTGTCGGGATTGGGTCGGGAATTTACGTGTTGCGAACGTTTGTTTATAGCAGTTGAATGCGACATCGGGTGAACTCCTATGCTGAATGTAGGGGTCTCATCAAGGGCCGCGGTCGCGTTGCAAGCGCTTCCGTGGCCCGCTTCATTTTGTGAGCAATGCCTTTCGTTCGGCTGAAGGTTTGGTTGAGCGTTCCTTACCGGGTGATGCTGGTTCGCCTGTCGGTAGAACAAGCACCTCCGCCGGGGAGCTAAGCGCCACGTTCGACGGCGGCGAGGTCCGAGTGCCCTGGACTGGCTTCGACTCATCACTCGCGGTATGATTCGCGCTGCGGTCGAGGGGATGACGGCACAGCACCCTTTATGCGTAGAAGCGACAACGGGGATCTTCATGTCGCGACGCAGAAACACAACTCTCACACACATGAACGCCGACGCTCTGACTTGGCTGTTCGCCGGGCTTGCAATCATTGGTCTGGTGGCAGGCATATTGGGTCAGATCGCGAGCTAGGGCACGTTGGCTCTAGTCCTGTCCGCGAAACCTCTGAACGCCAGAGTCCTTTGAATGGCTGCGTCTGCAAAAAAGGGTCCCGGCAATGCCGGGACCCCTGATCGCGTTCCATCACATCCGCGATGGCAGTATTACTGAGCTGCTTTATCCGCCGGTAGATTCTTAGCTTCGGCTTCCGTAAGACGCAGCACAATACGGTCGCTCTTCACTTCCTGGATCTGATCGGAGGTAATGCTCTTGCGCGTCGCACCAAGTCCAAGAACACCACCCATGTCGAAACTGACCTGGCTCGGGTTGCTGTTCTTATTCACCGAAGCGATCTTTCCGAGATCCTTGCCGTCGCTGCTGTAGACGTACCGCCCGATCCACTGCTCGTCGGCGACGATAGCTCCGGTCTTCGTGCCGGTGTCAGCACTTTGCGAATCCGTAGACTTCATGGGCGGAACGGCGTCACCGACCCGCTTCGTCGGCGCCTGTTGCTGTGCCCCCTCCGGGGCCTGCATCGTAGGCGTGGCCTCGTCCATGCGCTTCGTAGGAGCCGCAGCATTGGGATCGGCCTTCGGCATATCCTGGGCATAGGCTGCACTGCCCGCAGCAATCGCCACAACTGCCGCAATCAAGAAATGTCTCATTGTATTCCTCCATGAAAACTTCTTTGACCTGATAGAACGTGGCAGGGAGAAGTAAGTTCCGATGAGATCAGTCGAGTTCGGCCGTCGCTTGGCGGTCGGTCGCTCGACTCTCTTCCTTGTCCGACGTTTGCAGAGCAGGGAGGAAGGCGGCTTGCTTGGCTGAGGCCATCGCGTTGCGGGTTATCGGCAGCGCTATGCGGCTTTCCATCGCGCATACTTCGACGTTGTGAACAAGGTCGCGGCTCTTCCATTTGGTGGGGAGAAGCGGACGAGAATCCTCATCGGTCAGGATGTCTCGGGCTGACCCAAATGTATGGACCGGCTGCTGATCGCAAGTGAGTTCGGCGCAGGCTTCGGAAGTCGCTGATATTTATCCGGCCTGTTGACCGGCTCGCGGGCCGTGGCCTTGATGGGAATACGCGCGCGCCGTTGGTCTCATTAGCGGACAGATCGCCAGGCGACCATTTGGGTCATCAGACTCTGAGCGCGCTCATTGATCCGTTCCATGCTGCTGTTCTCAATCGCGAACTCCGTTGGTGGTCGGGCGATTAGATCGCCACGACTTCAACTCGATGGGCATCGAAGGCAATGTTGTTCCTCAGCACGCTCCAAGCGATGCGGGCGAGCTTGTTGGCAAGCGCCGTCGCCAGCTTGTTGCGGTGTAGGCGCGGCTGTGCCGCCTTCAGCCATGCTCCGAAGCTGAACCGCTCCCAGGTCTGCGGACGCATGAGGATGACATTGGCCGCTTGGATGAAGAGCGTGCGCAGGTATCTGCTGCCGCGCTTCGAGATGCGCCCGAGGATCGACTTGCCGCCGGTGCTGTATTGCCGGGGCACGAGCCCCAACCAGGCGCCGAAGTCGCGGCCACGCTCGAAGGCCTCACCCGTACCTATCGCGGCGACCACTGCGGTCGAGATAATCGGCCCGACGCCAGGGATGCTCATGAGGCGCCTGCAGTTCGCCTCACGGTGACTGATCTGCTCGATCTCATCGGTGAGCGTCTCGATGCGCTCATCGAGCCACAGCCAATCCTCATAGAGACCGACAATGAGGTCGCTCATGCGCGGCGACAGCTCGTCGGCGCGGTTCTCCAGAATGGCGAAGAGCGATCGGCGCAAAGAGTTGGCGCCAGTGCGTACGGCGATTCCATGCTCGATGAGAAAGGCCCGGATCTGGTTGATCGTCGCCGTTCGGCGCGACACCAGCCGGGCGCGGACACGATGCAGCGCCTGCAGATCGAGCTGATCCTGCGTCTTCTCTTGCACGACGCGCAGGTTGGGGCGCAGAGCGGCCTCGGCGATGGCCTCGGCGTCGTTGTAGTCGTTCTTCTGGCCCTTCGCGAACGGCCTAACATAGATCGCCGGAATGATGCGTGGGGTGTGCCCGAGCCGGCGCAGCGTGCGGCTGACGAAGTGGGCGCTGAGGCACGCCTCGAGCCCGACGATGCTCGGCGGCAGCTTGGCGAGCTCGCTCTCCAGCGCCAATCGCTTGAACTTCTTGCGCAGGACAATCTTCCCCTGCGCGTCGAAGCCGACGATGTGGAAAACGTCCTTGCCGATGTCGATGCCGATGGACGCGAAGGTCTGCGCGGGCTGGCCGGGGTCGCTCGTCATGGGCTGCTTCTCCTGATTGAGGCGTGAAAGCCCTTCAGGCTAACCCGCCGTTCCGGGGAAGCAGCCGGTCCATCCCATTAGCGGACGAACTCTCGCCTCAGCGCGGCGCGGGATTTTCAAAAATCCGATCCGATGAGCTCATATGAACCCTTCCGTCGGCGCTGGTACACTTTGCGCGCGGTCCGGACAATACGTTCTCGGTTCTGATCAAAGCACTCGAGCAACGAAGCCTCGCCGTTGGATGCGCCCGGTGCGATCCGCAGCAGGGCCGCTGCCTCTACGAAGAATGAGATCTCGATGGCGCCGTCATGCCCCCAAAAGCGCACGCAGTGCCTTGCTGCATCGTAGCTGCGGCTTGCGTTGGGAAAATTCAGCATCACTCACCCGCGGTGAGCGTGCGGCAGGCTTCGGCAACGTCCGTTGGATCGTAGGGCTTGTTGAAGAACACGCTTCCTTCCACGCGCCGCGATGAGTCGGGTGCGTTGCCGAAAGTATAGATCACCGGCAAGTCGGAATTTGTAGCGCGCACCGCGTGGGCGACGTCCCACCCGTCCATGGCCCCGGCTAGCTGGATATCGGTCAGGAGAACGTCAACTTCATTGTCTGCCAAAAGAGCGAGCGCTCCTTCCCCCGTAGCCGTCTCCACCACCGACCATCCTTTCGCTTTCAGTTCGCTAACAATGTGCTCGCGCACGAGCCACTCATCCTCAACCACGAGGACGACTCGTGTCGCGGGCGGGGCACGCATTGGTGCCTCCTGACTGTGAGAGGTGCCTATCCGGGGTATTTTTTATGTTTTGTTGCTTGGCGTACGGGTGGCTGTCACGCTTAACAGCACTGTTTGCGGCCCGGTTCCAGGGAAATGCCCGAAATCGGACGTTTAGTGAATTTGCTCGGTGTTTTGTGCTACCGTGCCTAATCGTCCCCTTTTCTTCAGGGCGCGGACGGCTGGGAGAGGCGAAGCGCTCTTTCGCCCAAAAGGGGAGAGCCATGGCACATAGCCAGTCGAACCTTATTCTATCCCGTCTCACCGAAACGGATTTTGGGCTCATCGAAGCCGACCTTGAAGAAGTCGATCTTCCCGTTCGCAAGGCCTTACAATTAGCTCAATCAGAAGGAGGCAGCTCATGATGATGACATCTTGGATGCCTAGGATGCGGATAAGAACGTCCCCGCGGAAGCCATTCCGTCGGGTGAACTCATGACCGGCCTCGGGCCATTCGCAACAGTCGAAGACGGCCGCGCGCTCGCGCAGGCCATCGTCGACACCGTGCGCGAGCCGCTGCTGGTGCTGGACAAGAACCTGCGCGTCATCGCCGCCAGCCGCTCCTTCTACGCGACGTTCCGTGCCGACCCGCAAGTTACGCAGGGTCGGCTGCTCTACACCTTGGGCGACGGCCAATGGGACATCCCCGCGTTGCGGACGCTGCTGGCGAAGATCGTGCCTGAGGAGTCGGTGTTGGAGGGCTTCGAGGTCGAGCACGTGTTTCCCAACATCGGCCGGCGCACCATGCTGCTCAATGCGCGGACGGTTTTCTCCGAGAGCAACGCGCATTCAGCTCTGCTGCTTGCCATCGAGGATATCAGCGAGCGACGCGCGACGGAGCGGGAGCTGACGCATGTTCTGCGTCAAAAGGAGCTGCTGCTGGAGGAGATGCAGCATCGCATAGCCAATAGCCTGCAGATCATCGCCAGCATTCTCCTGTTGAAGGCAAGAAGCGTCCAATCGGATGAGACGCGCGGGCACCTGCAGGACGCCCACAAGCGGGTGATGTCGGTCGCCGCCGTGCAGCAGCATCTGCAGGCGTCCGGCCGCGGCGAGCCGATTGCGGTCGCCCCGAAGCTTTGCGCCACACTGGCGGCATCCATGATCGGCGAAACCCGCCCGGTATCACTGGAGACCGAGATCAGCGGTGGAACGGTGGTGTCGAGCGAGGCGGTCAGCATCGCCCTCATCGTCATCGAAAGCGTCATCAACTCCCTGAAGCACGCGTTTCCACCAACCAAGACGGACGGCCGAATTGTGGTCAAGTATGACCACAACCGGTCTGACTGGACGCTGTCTATCGCCGATAACGGCGTGGGCAAGCCCCATGATGGCGCTCCTGACGCAAAGGCCGGCTTAGGGACGAGCCTCGTGCAGGCGCTGGCGAAGGAACTCGATGCCCACGTCGATTTCGTCAGCGATCATAACGGCACGAAGGTATCCATCACGCACGCGGCTGCGTTACCGACGCCGGATGCCGCGTGACCCGCCGTCCCGTGCTCGATCTCCGACACGAAACGAGAACCGCTTTACTGGCGCGGCCTGAGAAAAAAGTTCGCTCCTGCGACGTTGAGGGTGCTTCGGGTGAAACGAGCAGGAGCAAGTTGCCCGGTCGCGAGCGAAACAGTTGCTGGTGGGGCCGCGGCTGGTAGTGCAGATTCCGCTGGCGTGGGATTGTCGTCGGCGATTTCCAGCTGCGGGATCTTCGGCGCCGAACAGCCTGGTGCCCGATTTTCATCCGTGCGAGCCACTCGTACGATGGGGCTCGCGTCAGCGTAATGCGCGTTTAGAGATCCCCAGTGATAGGCCAGCGCAGAGCTACCCCCGAGCCCGCTGGGCTATTCGGCCATCACCCTTCTCCCCGACCGCATCGGAACTAAGAGCCCTTTTGTGCGTTTTGATTGTTTGACGAGGGGTGCGCGTGTCATGACCAAAGATCCAGAGATCAAGCTCATAAGCCACTCCGACGTTTTCTACTGGTGGCCCGCGTGGGTCGTGGGTTACGTGATGGCGTTCATTAGTTACGGCCAAGGCAGCGAACGCGCTGCCGATGGAAGCACAGTCATTTCCTACATACATCCAAGCAACAATCCAGGCCTCATCTTTATCACGGTCATAGCTCTGCTCGTGATCTTCACGAACTCGAAGCTGCGCGGAATCTACTCTTTCGTCACGATCATCACGATTGCATTCTTCGCCGTCCTTTTTGCCTGGCTCGATTGGTGGGATGACATCCTCTCCGTCATTCCGAACCTATCGGCGCACGCGAACATGGGCTTCTACTTGATATTCGCAACCTCGTTGCTCGTCATCTGGCTGATGGCCTTCTTCATCTTCGACAGGCTGACCTATTGGCGTGTTCGGCCAGGCCAATTGATCGAGTCGCACCTAGTGGGAGCGGGCGAACAAACCCACGATACGAACGGACTGTTATTCGAGAAACGGGAGCAGGATCTTTTTCGTCACTGGATTCTCGGCCTGGGAGCGGGTGACCTCCGCTTGACCGCCCGCGGTAAAGACATGATTGATATCCCGAATGTCCTGTTCGCAAATAGCAAGGTAAGAGCCATAGAAAAGTTGGTGACGGTCAAGCCTGAGCACCCGGTTGATCAATCTGGGCTCATCATGCCGTCGTCCACTTGAGGGTAGCGGTCTAACGAACGGCTATGATGGCGCGTCCCCGTCACTAACCGACCTGCTCGCGTGTTTGACCTAATCAATTGAATTGGTCTGCTTCTGCACACACGCGAGGGCACCCTTCAACTCGATCTTGAGGTCGGCCGGGCCGAAGGCGGCCGCGAATTCATCTGGTGACGCAGACGTCATCAACGGCTAAAAGCCGTGACGCTCACTTCCACTGTCATGGCGATGAATGCATCGGTCATGCCCACGAAACTACCTGCAACTGGCATGACCTGAGCGATATCACGCGCCACGGCGACGGGGATCAGATTGAAGCCGCCAACGCTGCGGTGCGTCGGATCGAAGGTGATCCAGCCTGCGCCGGGCACGTAAACCTCGGTCCAGGCGTGAGTCGACCCACTGCCGGACGATCCCAATGCGCCTGCATCTGGATTGAAAAGATAACCCGAGACAATGCGCGCGCCGAACCCGAGGCTGCGTGCCGCCTCCGCGAAGAGTACGGCAAAATCCCTGCACGATCCCCATCGGCGATCCAAGGTCTGCACCGGCGTCTGCGTGCCCTCATCCTCACGGCTCTGGTACGAAATCCACGCCGATACGCCGGTGCTGAGATCCTTCAGCAGCGAGAGCGTGTCGGTCGGGTTGCTACGGACGAACCCCTGCGCCCAGGTGCGCAACTGCCGGGTCGGATCCGCATATTGTTGCGTCGCAAGCGCCCCAAGGTCAGTCCACTCCTCGTCGGCGTAGCGGAAAGGGAAGGAGATCGCCGAAGCAGCGACATCAAATATTGGCCAGGGAAGCGCGTGTAATTCGAGGTCCATCGTGCTTTTGATGCTCAGCGTATCGGCCATGCCTTGGAAACTTGCTGTCGCCACTGCGTTGCCGAAGACGTCATGCGCCCAAGTCACGGTCGCATGCGGCTCTACATTGAGTTCGCTGGTGATCAGGCGGATATCGCGACTCTCGCGGGGACGAAGCATCAGTCGATGTGGGCCGAGGCCGACCGGAAGCCGATACCGATATGTGGTGCTGTGTTGGATTCGGAGAGCGACCATGAACGGAACAAGTCCTTTTTCGTTATCGGTCGCTCGGATTAGGAGCGATTGGCCGTTGCGCGGGCGCCCCAGGGCAGGCCAGCGAGTGTCTGCGAATTTCGATTGTTCGTGCCGGACTGCTTAGCTAGGTTACCGTGACCAATAACACTGGCTTGGCGCGTACCATAAAGAGAGCTGCTCATGTCACTTGGGCTTATACTCGTCATTATCCTCGTTATCTTCCTGCTGGGCGGCTTTAGCGGACGCTTTGGCGGTCCAGGCTACGGGTACGGCCACCGGGGCAACGGCCTCCTCGGCATACTCCTGATCATCGTCGTGATCCTGCTGCTCACGCATCACCTCT
Organism: uncultured Hyphomicrobium sp.; assembly: GCA_964194245.1. Classification (GTDB taxonomy): domain Bacteria; phylum Pseudomonadota; class Alphaproteobacteria; order Rhizobiales; family Hyphomicrobiaceae; genus Hyphomicrobium_A. The sequence continues at coordinate 10,511 of CAXMLT010000160.1, read as the reverse complement.
GACCCAACTCAACGGCGTCTCGCTCGACGGATGCGCTACTGCCAGGCCGGCAGGGGTCGCGGCGCGCCCAGCACGGCTAAGTTTCACGCCACTTGCGAGTCACGTCGTTGCGGTGATCGAAAATGTGCTTATGCAGAGTTGCGTGCACTTAGGTGGTCAACAGCCGGAGTTGACGTTTCCTCGTCGGTGAGAGGTGGCCCATCTGCGGCAGCCGCCATCAAGCAAATGCGAGCGGCGGTTATCAGTGAGGACGCGACGAGATCCGCGCCCACCGACAGCCGCCATTCTTCGAGCTTTGAATCGTCGGGATCTAGCATCCAGAAGCATGCGAGAAATTTCGCCGCCGGCACCACGCGGCGCAGTCGGCGGATGAGATATCTCACATGCACGGGAGACGATGCAGCGCCGAAGTATGAGAGGCACACTATACGGGCGTCGAGGGCATCGACCTTAAGGCTTTTCGCCGATGCGACGTCGGCAAATGGCTGTACCCATGCTGCCACTCCATGTTTGTCGAGGATTTGCGCGAGCATCGCCGCGGCCGCCTGGTCCAACGCACTGCGACTCGCAATGCACAAAATTGGGTGCGTTACCTGCCACGGCGGCGACAACGTCTCCTTCGCTACGGTCGGGAGCGGTTGAACCGACTGTTGAGACGCTGAGACATCTGAGCTTGCATCGTCTGAGCCTGCTTCGCTAGCAGGCACAGCTGCAATGTGCGGCTCATCGTCATAATCTTTGATTGCGTCGACGACGTCTTCGATGGTGTCGCGTATTTGGAGCTGTTTCTCTTGCGAAAGTTTTCCCTGCGCTGCGTCGTGCTGAGCAAGGACCAGCGCTTTCATCGGGACCGCGTCGTAGTAATCCGAGAGGGTTGAATTTTTAAGCTGCTGCTCCGACAGATCGCTCGCTTCGGTCGCGTCAGCCGCGAGCAGTCTTTGGTAGAATCGTTCTTCTACTTCCAGAGCCGGCTCATCGCCCAGCAGCACGTCGATGAAGTTCAAGACGTCGATGTGCCTGCCGAGCACCACGAGGCAAACCGTGAGGGGAGTGGCGAGCAGCAGACCGATAGGTCCCCACAGCAGAGCCCAGAACAAGGTTGCCACTACGATGGCAACGGGTGAGAGCCCTGTGTGCTGTCCATAGAGCACGGGCTCGATGACTTGACCCGCGATAGGCTCGGCGACGGCGAATAGTCCTACAGTCCAAAATACCGTGGTCCACCCAGGATCAGCGGCCGCCGCAAGCACTATGGGAAAAAACGCTGCGATGAATGTCCCGATGAAGGGAACGAAGCGCATGAGACCGGCGAGGATGCCCCAAAGCGCAGCGTGGGGCACGCCGATCAGCCCTAGGCCCGCGCCTATCACTACTCCGAAACCGACATTGAGCAGCGTCTGCATCAGAAAAAATCTGCTCAGCCGTTGTCCGGCATCGTCGAGCGCAGCCGTCGTGCGCTGAAGATCGCCGGTACCGGCCAGTCTGAGAAACCGGTCGCGTAGGTCTTCGCGCCGCAAGAGAATGAACAGAAGAAATAGGATGACTAACCCGGTAGTGGCGAGCGGAGACAACAGCGGGCGAACAAGGTCGGAGACTGATTTGAGAGCGGTTGGCTCGGGTTGCTGGACTTCGACCAGGAGCGGCTTTGTGCGGGCGACAGTGGTACTCGCATCGCCCTTACCGATTTCTTCGCTGAGTTCGCGCAGCTTCCCTGTCGCTCGCTCTAGTGCGCCGGACGCGAGCGAGGCGCCGCCGAGTTGCTTCGCCTTGTCCCGAAGCGTGCTCTCGTAGCGTGGTAGCTCAACTGCCAGCTGCGTTATTTGCACGACGAGCGTAGAACCTACGGCGGCAAGGAACGCCAGGGCAGCGAGCACTGTGACGATCACAGCCGGAGTACGCCAAAGCCCTATCCTGCGCAGTGCGGGGATGACCGGCGCCAGAATAAAGCTGAGGAGGGCAGCAACAACGAGGGGTTCGAGAAACTCTCGGCCGACGGAAAGGAAAAGTATGAGAACACCGACGATGAACAACCCGCGCGCGAGGTTGTTGAGGGATCGTTCATCCATTATCGACGCCGGTAGGATCGGTCTGGTCGACACTAAAATGCTCGCCGCGTCATAGATATTGGTCCTTCAAATCATGTGGCCAATGCACCCTGTCATAGACGAGCCCAGGTACCCGTGAATGCCACTGTCACCGAGCTTCGGGTCACAAGGAGCAACCAGTTCAACTCGCGGCGAGCTTTGTTCGGCTGCGGCCGCAATCCGGTGCGCCTGGCAGCGGACATGACCTTCAAATGGCAGCCTTCCCACTCACTCCAATGGGACCGACCTTAGTTGGCTTATCGATGTTTCTGCTCCGGCTGCTGGTAACTCACCACCAACGGCCTCGGCCGTAAAAACCTCCGCCGCCAAGAACAAGCACGAGGATGATGATGATCAGAAGAGTAGTGCTATCCATGGTAGTCTCCTGGCAGAAACCAAACTCAGCAATTCAGTGGGCTTGCAGACTTCTGCGCCTTGGCACTATAGCCCAGCAGCAGGATTTCGTGCTGCCTAGATTACGTTTGTTGCGGCCAGGGTCGGAAAGCACCTAGGGCGTGTACTCATAAATCCGGATGACCGGCGGCACTGCGGGTCGCTGAATGTCCGCTTCGCCCGAAAGCGACCGTCAGTCGTCGAGAGCTTGAACCGTAGCGATGTGGACTCATGCGTGCCTATCCGGTTGACGCATACACCCACCAGATGTAGATATTTATCTGTCGTCAAGCGGATGAGCCGTTGTATTGATGGACATTCTCGAGCGCGCTGAGCTTGCCTTTCCGAAATCCCTCCCCGAATTCCAGCGGCTTTTCCCGGATGACGCCGCGTGCGCGAGCTATCTTGAAAAGGCCAGATGGGCCGAGGGTTTCATCTGCCCCCATTGCCGGGAAGTCGGCGAACCGTTCCGCATCGCCACGCGCCCGGGCGTCCTGACCTGCCGCAAATGCCGGCGCCAGACGGGGTTGACCGCCGGGACTGTCATGGAGCGCTCGCACACGCCGCTGAGCGTGTGGTTCTGGGCGGCCTATCTGGTCGCCAGCCAGACGCCCGGCATGTCCGCCGTGCAGTTTCAGCGCCAACTCGGACTTTCGCGCTATGAGACCGCCTTTGGCATTCTCCACAAGCTCCGCGCGGCCATGGTGCGGCCCAACCAGGACAGGATCGGCGGTCAGTCCGGGCAGCATGTCGAAGTTGACGAAACATGGATCGGCGGTCGGACGCGCGGCGAAGGCCGGGGCGTCCACCCCAAAGTCCTCGTCGCCTGCGCCGTCGAGGCGCCTCATCGCAAACCGGGGACCGCGCAGGACATGCGAAAGGACGGACGCTACGCCGGGCGTGTTCGGCTTGCTGTCGTGCCCGACCGGAGCGCCGAGTCGCTTTGCGGATTTGTCGAGAACGTCGTCGCAAAGGGGACGCTCACTGTGACGGACGATTGGAGCGGCTATGTCGGCCTGCGGAAACGCGGTTACGATCACCACGCCATCGCCGAATGTGGCGATCCGGAAGTCGCCGAAGAATTTTTGCCCATTGTCCATCTCGTCTTCTCGAACTTGAAGACCTGGCTCACGGGCGTTCATCACGGCGTCAGCGCGAAGCACCTGCAAGCTTAGAAGTCGACGCGCCGACTTTCGGCGCGCTTTATTCAGGAGAGTGGCGACACCCTATATGTAGTGGGTGTATGCCTTAACCGGATAGGCACGGTAGAATCAACCCATCCCCCGCCGGATATCCACATAAGATCTGAGAATTAGGAGGAGGTCGGCGCACTATGATTGAAATTCCAGCAACAATTGTACGCTGGGACTGTGGCTACGCCCGAATGGGCAATATAAATACGACTACCAATACCGTAAGCACCAAAATGGCAACGAGGCTGGGCGATCCTATCAGACGCCCGAATCCTTCATGAATCTGCCTCGCCTTCATCCTGAGGCCCACCTGCGATGCAGCGGAAACTTTTTGATCGCGGCTCTAAGTTGGACAGGCCCGTCCACAGAACAATCATGGTATCGCCTCGCCCCAGCCGCAGAAAGCGGAGTAGGCCTGAGTCGCAGAGATTTACGTGTTGTTTTTCCGCAACGACAGCGACGAAAGGCCTGGCCCGACAGGGCGGTATCGGTCCGGAAGGCGTGCCTCGATCGGGCTTCGCGCGGCAAGTTCGCAAAAGCCGATGGGCCGCGCACCGCGGCAGAGACCAATTCACGATCCTCTGTGATTTGGGCGTGGGCCGGATCCCGGTAGATGCAAAATAGCCCACAATTAGGACGGTGATTTGGAAACCGGCCGGGGGTCAGACGGGCTCTAGGCCCGGGCCCGCGGACGGCGAGGGGGTTCCGGGGGGCTTGTTGTAGAGCCCTCTGGACCGATGGAGCGATCCTGTGCCCGCGTCGAGCGGACTCCAAGAGATGTCTTACAGTAACAAGCACCCGGTATTCCGTAAGTCTGAGAGGCGGTTAGACTAGGCTTGCGCCCATTCGCATAATAAACCTTATGGAAAGTGCATCTGCATTTGTTGTAAAAATACTACTGTGGTACTGCAGCGTTGCTGCGACAACGCCCCCGGCGGCAGCAACACAAAAGCATACTCTGGAGATAATCTTTGGTGGCGAAGCATAGCACGCGCTGGAAGCCAAAGGAAGCACGGGTGCCCGAATGGCCGCAACCGGGGCCAATGGGCGCGCCATGCCGCGCAAGCCGCGTAGGAAGGCCACTGACGCCCAGCCACTTACCCGGCACCCCGCGATCGCCGCCAGCGGGCGAATTTGGGGCTTCTAGACCCATCCGGCGGTATCTCCGCTCCCGGTGCCCCACTCGCTGATTGAGCGATCCCATCGGCATCTCAGTATCCGAGTAGAGCGTGGCCGAGCGGCCCGCCGCGTCGAGCCGCGCAGTATGTGAAATCGGGGCGCTCACGTGCCGGGTGCCCGGTTCCGGGTGCCGCACCCGGTTGAGCGCTCCCACCGGCAGACCGCGTCGCCAAGGCGGCGGGTTATGCTATGGCGGGCCTGCGCGCCTTGAGCGCCTTGAGCGCCTTGGGGCAAATCCACAAGAGGGAATGCACAAGGCGACCATCTAACCCCTTGTATTATATGAATATGATCATAAAAAATGTATCTGAGACCCCCCTGTCGAAACCCCCGTATTTATTCAAGGCGCTCATCGAAACCCCCGTATTTATTGAAGGCGCTCAAGGCGTGCATGATAATCGGCTCTGAGCGCCTTCGGCGTTTCACTGACCTGCGTACCGCCCAGAGCAGGTGGGGTTGCAGGCACACCCGCTGTGGTGGCCTTGGCCGCCTTCGGCGTTTTCACTCGAGCTTTGGGGGCTGCGTACCGTCCAGCGCCGGTAGCGCCATCGTCCAGCTGCCGCGCGGACCCGACTTTTGCGTGCACACCCCGAGCCGTTGCCGCGCGCGCCGCAGGGTCGCCGGGGAATGTCCGTTGGCTTTGGCGGCTTCCTCGACTTCGGCCGACGCCTTTGGACCGGTGGCCAGCAGATCACGCAGGAACTCCACCGCCTCATCGATGGCGGTCGGTTGGTGATTGCGCCCATCAAGGGCTGATAGCGCCTGGTTGGCCGTCTCGCTCACCTCGGTGCCCCACACGATAAACGAGCCGGTGATGCCCTTCGCTGGATCGACCGACCGACCAGCATTAAAAACCATTAGCGGCGCGCTCGCATCTGCCCGGTGTCCGGGTTTTGGAGCGTCGCAGGTGCCCGGCCTGTACCCGGGCGCGGGGACGTTGAGAAACTTCAGGCACTGCAGGGCTCAGCTTAGGAACGTCTCGGCACCCCGGGTCCCCGGATCGCGCCCGCTCCGGTTGCAGATCAGCACCGCGGAGCCGGCGCGGCATTTAATTAGCGGGAAATGATTTTCGCCGGCCTTGCACACCAAAGGTGACAGCCGGACTTGGCCAAGTTGGCGAGTTGGCACAGTTAATGTTGAAAAGTAAAGCAACACCCACCGTTCTACAACCTTAAGAATCGAAAGGCGACAACGAAGTGCCAAGTGGCGCGGTGTCACCTTTGGTGTGGCGCCAAATTAAATTCGGCGAAAACACTTACTGATTTTATTCGGCAGCACCCAAAAAGTCCGCGGGGTCAGCGGTGGCGTCCAAGGCTGGCATTTCCCAGCACGCCTTGCCGTCGACGTGGGTTTTCTTGTAGCCCAACTTTTTGGCTGCCCGTTGCAGGGTTCGCTTAGAGATGCCTTCGTCGTCGGCGGCCTTAATCAGCTCCCTGACCGGCCGTGCCCCGTTGATCAAGGCGCTTGCCAAGAAAACCCCGGCGTCGTTCTGGGCGGGGTCACGCCGGGGGCGTAGCAGCTCGTCAGCGTTGAACCGCACGGTGTTGGACTCAAAGACGACCTTCGATGTCACGATACCGTCTGACAGGTCGACCTCTTCGATCCTGTAGGCGAAGCCATCCTTGTGCTTGCCGTTGTTGCCGCCGATTGGCACGAACAGCCGGCATTCCTCTGTTGGGTCGGACGGGTCGGGTGCGACCAGCCATAGCGACCTAGCAACCGCGGCGAACGCGCCCGACGCCGCCAGCCGGTTCATTGCCGACTGGGCTTTCTCGTTCTTGGTTAGGTGGGTGATCAGAACGCAGGCGATGTTGCGCTCTGCCACCAGGGTTTGCAGCCCCAACAGCGCCGCGCGAACTTCCGCGGTGTTGTGCGAGTCTGCCGCGCCCATGTAAGCGAGTATCGGGTCGATCACGAGCATAACCAGGTCGCCGATGTCCTGAATGAAAGCGGTAAGCTGTTTCAGGTGCCGCGCTACGTCGAAGGGGTGCATTCGCAGTTTGCCGTCCTTGCATTTCACTCGTGCAAGCTGGAAGACGTGCACCTTGCTCGGATCGGCGCCGGCGGCCACGAGCCTTGGCTTAATCGTGTCGGCCAAGTCGTCTTCGCCAGTGATGAAAGCGGCCGAACCGTAGGGTGCGGCTGAGCCGTCAGGGAACTTGCCGCCGTAAGTCGTGATGGGCGCGGCAAGCGCGCAAGTGATCTGCGTTTTGCCGAGCTTCGGATAGCCGCCTATCAGCGTGATCTTGCCACGCGGTATTCGTCCCGGCCACGCCCAGTCAATCCGTTTCATCTCAACATCGGCTGCACACGTCGACACGTACGGCTTAGCCTCGTCGTGCGCGGCTTTAATCTCGGGCTCGACCTTCCTGAAGGCGCGTTCGTCAGCTTCGTATGCGGCGTGAGCGGTCGCCTTTTCGATGAGCTGCACAAACGCGCCATCGATGATTGGCGGTCGCGCCCACGCGGCTTTCAGGCCCGCTTCGCCACCATACAGCTCGAAGAGGTCCTGGTCGCCCAGTTGAACCCACTTACGCCACACACTGCCGTTTGCTTCGAGGTTCTCGGGTTTATCGTTCGACAGCCAGCGCAGCGCATCGCGGGCGATTAGCATGTGCTGGGTGAGCTGTGGCTTTATCAGCTTGCCGCCGTCCCGCCATGACGTGCCGCCGGAGTATTCGGTCTGTCCGAGTGGGCGGACTACGGAATAGGGCGGCAGTATCTTAAGCGCGGCCGTAAACAGCTCGGCCATGTCGCATTTGAAGTCGCCGCGGCCGCTCAGCCAAGCATCGCAAACGTCGAGCAGTTTGAACTCGTCGTCTGTGAAGTAGCCGGCAGGGCGGTCGTAAATGGAAACGTCGAGGTTAGTTAGATTGAACTCGGGGTTTGTCGAGAAGTCTGCTTTAGGGGCAGCGTTGCCCCGCTTACTGGATGGTTGCATTTCACGTCCATTGGTCTGGGGTTAGCCCGAAACCGGCCGTGAACGCTAGAAAAGACTTGCATCGGCGAACCGACTGGCCCTATAAAGAGCTGGCGAAAACGCAATGTCTTTCCCGCGCACACGGGATAGATTCAGGCGGTGCTTGGCGGCACCGCCGTTACTTTGCGCACATTCTTAACAGAAACGCAACACAGTATCGTTTCTTCTATTGTAAGAGCTATTCACATCGGCGAGCGAAATTAACCGTGATCTACCACCGGTAGCGAGTCGAGAATAAAAGAAATTGCTAGCCCTAGCGACGACGCCTCGAAAAGAAATCTCGCATTCGCTTCAAAACAGTCGCCCAGTCAATCGGTAGCGAGTCAAAGTCGCGCATTTCCAACCCAATCTTGACGTCCGTCGCACGCCATAATGACTTCCGCCCTGGCCCCTTTCATATCTGTGCTCATTTGCGCAGTCGCCTTCAGCTCGCCAGTTTCACATTGCAGAGTATCTGGCCGCGCCGGCGAACGCCCGACTGTTTCGCAGATTGTCCCCAGCCGCCTGAATGTCGAGCGGCCCGCCGAGCCAAACAGATTGGCGCGTTTCACCAGCACATATGGATGCCTTGAACGCGCAGCTCCCATCGCTCTAGCGCGTCTTTCTTTTCCTCGAAGTATGGATGCCGGTTATAGACGCCTGCGACGCCGCGGATGGTATGGTTCAACACGCGCTCGACAACGTGATCCTGAATCCCGAGCGCGACCATGCCCGTCGCGACAGACCGGCGTATATCGTGCAACGTCCAACGTGGAATGTGCCGCCCGCCGTTCTGCTTGGCGATCTCGGCGTCGAGCTGCGTCTTGATCTTGCTGTAGCTGGAAATCGGGACGCGCCCCGTCGTCGTGAACAACAGCTTGGCCGTGTTGCCAGCAACATCACGCGGTATCCCAGCGATCACTTCCCGAGCGGCCGGACCAAGCGGAACCTGATGCTCGCGGCCGTTCTTTGATCGCGCGGCCGGCAGTGTCCAAATCTCGCCGCTGATCTCGCTCTCGCGTATGCCGGCGACTTCTGACCGGCGCTGCCCGGTTAGCAACAGCAACCTGATGAACGCCCCGAATGGCGCTGTCATGTTCTCGGCGGCGTGCCATACGAGCGAGATTTCAGTTTCGCTGAGCACACGTTCGCGGCTCGCGATTGGCGCCGGCTGACGTGTACCGACCATGGGCGAGGTTTCGATTACGCCCTGCTCGTCCAGCCACCTGAAAAACCGCGACAGCACGCTATGCAGCTTGTTGGCTGCGCCGGGCCCGCGCGCCGTCGTCGTCTCGTTGATCAGCTCGACAATCTCGCGCTTAGCTATCGTCGTGACAGGCCGCGCCTGCCAATGGGCCGCCGGCGAGTCTGGGATGACGCTCCACTGGGATTTTAGGTGTGGGTGCTTCCGCTCTAGCTTGCTGGTCCGCAGCCCCAGGACGCGTGCCAGATCAATCCAAGAACGGTTGTGCAGCTTCGCGTGCGTCTCGATGAAACTGGCGGCGAGGTCAGGAAAGGCGTCTTTGACATCGCCGGATCGCAGAGCAAGTTTCTCATCTGCTGGGTCGACGCCTTCAGCGACTTTGAGCAACAGTCCTCGCGCCAGCTTGCGGGCACGTGTGATGTCGATAAGGTCAGCGCGGCCTATCGTGTAGCGCCGCTGGCGGCCGTTGATGCGGTAGCGTACGCACCAACTCTGCACGCCAGATGACTGCACGACACGCGAGAGCCCAGGGACGAGCTTGTCACGTACATCGTGCGCGCCCTTCACTGTTTTCGGATGAGCGATCTTGGTGACGGTGCGCGCGGTCAGCTTTTGCATTTTGGACGTGACCCCCAAAGTCACACCCAAGTCACACACCCGCGGCATCCGATGCAAGAGGCGCGAGTCCGCGTTTTGCCCGCAAACATCGGAAAAGTGCTGAGACTACCGAGTGCTGCGCGGCCCAGCTCAGGTGGAAAATTATATCTTAGGAAGATGTGCACGGAATCGCCTTCGACGTGATCCTCTTGGTGCCGGGCCGTCTGCCGCGGCACATCCCCGACGGGATATAGGCTGTCATCCGATTGGCATTGACACCTCTCGCTTGGAGCGGTTTGCCTACGCGGCCCTAACTCTCCCGAGGAGTCCACCTCTTGCCCCTGCGCGTCGCCTGCCAGATGGACCCGATCGAGCGGATCGACATCCGCGGCGACTCCACGTTCGCGCTGCTGCTCGAAGCGCAAAAGCGCGGGCACGCGCTCTTCTACTACACGCCGCCCAACCTCGCGCTCCACGGCAACAAGCTGCTTGCGCGCGGCGAGACGCTGAAGGTCGAGGACAAGATCGGCGCGCACTACAAGCTCAGCGAGCCGCGCGTCGAGGACCTGTCGCAGCAGGACGTGGTGCTCTTGCGGCAAGACCCGCCCTTCGACATGGCCTACATCACCACGACGCACTTGCTGGAGCGCATCCATCCCAAGACGCTCGTCGTCAATGACCCCGCGAACGTGCGCAACGCTCCGGAAAAGATCTTCGTCCTCGACTTCCTCGACCTGATGCCGCCGACCATCGTCACGCGCTCGCTCGCCGACGTGCAGGCATTTCGCGCCGAGATGAAGGACATCATCCTGAAGCCGCTCTACGGAAACGGCGGCGCCGCGATCTTCCGCATCGCGCCTGACGACACCAATGTCGGCTCGCTGGTCGAGCTGTTCCAGACC
>CAXMLT010000159.1:0-14860 GCA_964194245.1 uncultured Hyphomicrobium sp. | reverse complement strand
CCATCAGCGCCATCCAGAACCACACCCACGACATCGCTTGCCCGCCCGACCTGCTCACCAACGGCGAGCACTTCGCGCTCGAGGTGAAGGGCGATTCGATGATCGAGGCCGGCATCCTCGATGGCGACGTCGTCGTCATCCGCCGCTGCGACACGGCCGAGAACGGCGACATCGTGGTCGCGCTCGTCGATCAGGAGGAAGCGACCCTCAAGCGGCTGCGCAAGAAGGGCACGACGATTGCGCTCGAAGCCGCCAATCCCGAGTTCAAGACGCGCATCTTCGGCCCCGACCAGGTAGATATCCAGGGCCGGCTCGTGGGGCTTCTGCGCCGCTACTGATCGGGATCCAGCGGCTCTGCGTCCCGGTCGGTCGGGTCGGTATTGACCTCTTCCTTGGCGTTGGGCGGCCCGCGCGCACTGCTCGCGGTTGCCGCGGGCGGCAAGGCGTGCGCGCTCGACCACGGCCGCTCCCCGCGCGCCTGCGCGACCGTCTCCACCCGGATGCGGCCGTCATCCTCGATGTAGAGCGCGTGCGTGCCCTCGCGGCGGGCGGCGAAGAAATCGACCACCGCCTTGGGCGCCGAGCAGCTTTTCGGGCTGACGATCGAAGCGACAAGGACGCTGGCGCGGCGGCAGTCGTCGGCGAACGCGGCTGGGCGCTGCGCCACCGCAACCGTCAACCCCTGGACGCGTGTCCGGCAGCCCACCGCGTCGCACAGGAAGCCCGCCGCCTTGCCCGCCTCCTTGGCGGACCGCTCATCGCCGTCATGCTCGAGCCAGCGCGCGAGCTCGAACGAGGCGCGCCCCGCACCAACCGCGGACAGCCGCCCGTCGTCCTCGCGCACGGCGACGAGCGCACCGTCGCGCCCAACCAGAAGGTCAGGCAGCCGCAGCGTAGGCGCCAGCGCGAGACCTGCCGCGATGAGCCCCGCGCCCGCAAGCCGCCAGCGCGTCTGCCACAGCGCGAGCCACAGGCCGCCCGCGATCATCAGGAGGAACGCCGCAGTCGGCATCGCCGGAAGGTGCAGGATCGCGCCCGGCAGGGCCGCGACGCGCTCCGCCGTCCACAGCATGGCATCGACGCCCCAGCCCATCACCCACAGCGCCGGCGCCTCAAGGCCGAGCGGCATCAAGATAAGCGCGGCGAGCGCCGCCGGCATCACGAGGAGGTCGCAGATCGGGATGGCGACGAGGTTTGCCAGCACCGAATACCGCTGGCTCTTGTGGAAGTAGTAGGCCGCGAAGGGCGCGACCGCGACGCTCGCGATCAGCGTCGACAGCACGATGCCGCTCATGAACAGGAAAAGCCCGGTGACCGGCCCTCGACGTGAAATAAGCGCACCACGGCCGCGCAGCGCCTCGTAGACCGAGATGAGCGCCACGACGGTGGCAAACGACATCTGGAAGCCGACATCAAACAGGCTTTCGGGAAAAAGCAGCAGAATGAGCGCCGCCGCCAGCACGACGTTGCGCAACGCGAGCGCCGGGCGGTCGAGGATGACCGCGAGGAACATGATCGCGATCATGATGGCGGAGCGGACGGTGGCGAACGACGACCCCGAGATCATCAGGTAGGCGAGCGTTCCGAGCATGGCCGCGGCGGCCGACCACTTCTTGATCGGATAGACGAGCGCAAGCGATGGAAAGGCGGCGAGGATCACCCGCACGAGATAGAACACGGCGCCCGCCATTACCGCCATGTGCAGCCCCGAGATGGAGAGGATGTGCAAAAGCCCGGAGTCGCGGAAGGCGGTGTTGGTTGCGTCCGTGATGCCGCCGCGCTCACCCGTGATCAGGGAAACCGCGATTGCGCCCGTCTGCCCCGGGAGGAACGCCATGACCCGTTGCGCAATTCCCGCCCGCAGCCGCTCGACGACCGCCCAGCCGCGCAAGTCCCACGGCGGCGGCGCGGCGCTCAGGTCTGGCTCCGCCGCGGTCCACGTGTAGCCCAGCGCACCGAGGCGTTCGAACCAGGCCTGGCGGCCGAAGTCGTAGTCGCCGGGCAGTGCCGGCTCGGCCGGCGGCATGAGGGTAGCGCGCAGGTGCACGGCGCTGCCGGCCTGCAGCCCCGCCGTCATCTTGCCGGTCGAGACGCGCACACGGTATGGCCGCGCCTCGGGTGGCAGATCACCCATCGAAACCACCGGCAGCGTGATGCGCTGGCCGCGCTTGGCCTTGGGCTCGACGAGCTCCACGTAGCCGCGCACCTCGACCGACGACATCTGCTTGACCAGAACGGCGCACGCACCCACTCGACGCGTAGCTTGGCGAGAGCAAACCCCACCGCTGCCGCGGTCAACGCGGTCAGCACCAGCATCGCGCTCGTGCGCCGGGGCACGGTGACCATGAGCGCGAGCATCGCGGCTAGCGGCGCAAGCGCGGTCAGGATGTGCGGCTCGGCCGGCAGGGAGAAGTAGAACCCGATGCCGAGCCCGAGAAGCACCGGCATCCACAAGAACCAGCGCTCCTGCTCGGCCTCCAGCCGGCGCACAAGCGGCGCGAAGACGCCGCCGGCGCTGTGCCGCTCGCCCTCAAGCATGGCCCTGGCTTCCCCCGTCCGCGGTCGTCCCACCGTGGACTTTGGCCGCCCCTTACCGACCCCGTCGTCTTATGCTACATCGGCGCCCTACCTCCATCCCAGCAGCAATCGACATCAGATGACCGACAAGACCCGGAGCGACCGCGCGCCGATCGTGCGCTTTGCCCCTTCACCGACAGGTTTCCTGCACATTGGCGGGGCGCGCACGGCGCTCTTCAACTGGCTCTACGCCAAGGGCCGCGGCGGCAAGATGCTGCTGCGCATCGAGGACACCGACCGCGAGCGCCTGACGCCGGCCGCCGTCGACGCCATCCTCGATGGGCTCAAGTGGCTGGAGCTCGACTGGACCGGCGAGCACGTATCGCAGTTCGCGCAGGCCAAGCGTCACCGCGAGGTGGCCGAGGAGCTGCTCGCCCGCGGCCACGCCTACCGCTGCTACCTGACGACGGACGAGCTCGACGCCATGCGCAAAGCGGCCGAGGCCGAGAAGCGCCCGCTCACCATCCGCAGCCCCTGGCGCGACCGCGACCCCGGCGAGGCCCCCAAGGGGCAGCCCTATGTGATCCGGCTCAAGGCGCCGCGCGAGGGCGAGACCGTGATCGACGATCAGGTGCAGGGCCGCGTCGTGTTCGCCAACAAGGAGCTCGACGACCTCATCATCCTGAGGAGCGACGGGACACCCACCTACAATCTCGCCGTCGTCGTCGACGACCACGACATGGAGATTACGCACGTCATCCGCGGCGTCGACCATCTGACCAACGCCGCGCGCCAGGCGCAGATCTATGCCGCCATGGGCTGGGAGGTTCCGGTCTTCGCGCACGTGCCGCTGATTCACGGGCCCGACGGCGCCAAGCTGTCGAAGCGCCACGGCGCGCTCGGCATCGAGGCCTACCGCGAGATGGGCTATCTGCCGGCCGCGCTGCGCAACTATCTCGTGCGGCTCGGTTGGAGCCATGGCAACGACGAGATCATGTCCACCTCGCAGATGGTCGACTGGTTCGATCTCTCGGGCATCGGCCGCTCGGCGGCGCGCTTCGACTTTGCCAAGCTCGAGGACCTCAACGGCCACTACATCCGTGCGACGAGCGATCTGGACCTGATGAAGCGGCTCGAGGACATCCTGCCGTTCGTCCCCGGCGGGGCGAAGATCGTCGCCCGCCTCGATGCCAATACCCGCGCCCAGCTCCTTGCCGCCATTCCGAGCCTGAAGGAACGGGCCAAGACGCTGCTCGAGCTACTCGACGGCGCCGGCTATCTCTTTGCCGAGCGGCCCTTGGCGCTCGACGACAAGGCGGTGAAGCTGCTCGACGCGGAAGCCCGCGGCCGCTTGGGTGCGCTCTTGCCCAAATTGGAGGCAGCGGACCACTGGCTGGCGCCGTCGCTCGAGGAGATCGTGCGAACCTACGCGGAGGCTAGCGGCGCCAAGCTCGGCAAGGTTGCTCAGCCACTCCGAGCGGCGCTCACCGGCAGAGCGGTATCGCCGCCGGTATTCGACGTCATGGCCGTACTCGGCCGCGACGAGGCTTTGGCGCGGATTCGTGACCAGGCGAGCTGAGCTGCCCGACAAGACGGGCGCTAACCATTCCGTTCCATCGCCATCGAAGCGCTGTGTCTCTTACACGCGGCGTCTATGTTGCGGTGCGAAAATGGTGTAGCATTAAGTTCGTTGCCAAGACTGCTGGCGGGCCAATCGGCCGGCATCACAACGAAAAACGCTCATAGGGGACGCTACTTGGATCTCGCACCGGGAAGCCTCGGAGTGCCTGCAGACTTTGACCGCAGGCCGGTATCACAGGGAGACGCGCCATGAACGTTCAGGAGCGGCCTATCGAGGCTGACAAGGGGCTGGAGGCCAAGCTCGAGCTCGAAGGCAAAAAGACGACGATGCCGGTGCGCCATGGCACGCTGGGGCCCGACGTCGTCGACGTCGGCAAGCTCTATCGCGACACCGGCTGCTTCACCTACGACCCCGGCTTCACCTCGACGGCGAACTGCGTCTCGCGCATCACCTACATCGACGGCGACAAGGGCGTGCTGCTCTATCGCGGCTACCCGATCGACCAGCTCGCCGAGCAGTCGAACTTCCTCGAGACTTGCTACCTGCTGCTCTACGGCGAGCTGCCATCGAAGCAGCAGATGGATACCTATCGCAACACCATCACGCGGCACACGATGCTGCACGAGCAGATGGCGCGCTTCTTCACCGGGTTCCGGCGTGACGCCCACCCGATGGCCGTCATGGTTGCCGTCGTCGGCGCGCTCTCGGCCTTCTATCACGACTCCACCGACATCAACGATCCGCGCCAGCGCGCGATCGCGAGCCACCGCATGATCGCCAAGATGCCGACGATCGCGGCCATGGCCTACAAATATTCGATCGGCCAGCCCTTTATCTATCCGCGCAACGATCTCGATTTCACCGCGAACTTCCTACAGATGTGCTTCGCGATCCCGTGCGAGCCGTATGTGGTCAACCCGATTCTCACCAAGGCGCTCGACCGCATCTTCATCCTGCACGCCGACCACGAGCAGAACGCGTCGACCTCCACGGTGCGGCTTGCGGGCTCGTCCGGCGCCAACCCGTTTGCCTGCATTGCGGCCGGCATCGCCTGCCTCTGGGGGCCGGCGCACGGCGGCGCCAACGAAGCCGCGCTCAACATGCTGACCGAGATCGGCACAGTCGACCGCATCCCGGAATTTGTCGCCAAGGCAAAGGACAAGAACTCGGGCTTCCGCCTGATGGGCTTCGGGCATCGCGTCTACAAGAACTATGACCCGCGCGCCAAGGTCATGCAGAAGACCTGCCACGAGGTGCTCGACGCGCTCGGCATCAAGGACGAGCCGCTGCTCGCGGTGGCCATGGAGCTGGAGCGCATCGCGCTGCAGGACGAATATTTCATCGAGAAGAAGCTCTACCCGAACATCGACTTCTATTCGGGCATCACGCTGCGTGCGCTCGGCTTCCCCGTTTCCATGTTCACGGTGCTGTTTGCCATCGCTCGCACCGTTGGCTGGGTCTCGCAGTGGACGGAGATGATCGAGGACCCCGAGCAGCGCATCGGCCGACCGCGCCAGCTCTACGCGGGGCCCGTGGAACGCAATTTCGTGCCCCTCGACCAGCGCGCCTGAGCGCAAACGCGCTAGCACAGTCAACGTTTTGGCGGCGGCGGGGTCTGCCGCCGTCGCCGCATCAGTCGGGTGGCGCGCGTCCGTGCTCGGCGTACTGCAGCACGATCTCCGCCGCGAGATCGCTCGGCGAGCTGCCCTCGCGCAGCATCCGCGTGGGGATGCGCGCGAGCGCCGCGATCTGTCCCCGCCGCTCGAACGTATCCCTCAGCAACAGCTCCACCGCGCTCGCAAGGTTCTCGGGCGTGCAGTCCTCCTGGATGAACTCCGGGAACGCCTTCTCGGAGAGCACGAGGTTCGCCAGCACCACCGACGGCGCCTTGATGAGCATGCGCAGGGGGCCCGCCGAGAGCCAGTCGACACGGTAGGCGACAACCATCGGCGTGCCCGCGAGCCCCAGCTCCAGCGTCACTGTGCCCGATGCGGTCAGCGCGGCGTGCGCCAGCCTGAAGGCGCGGAACTTGTCCTCGTCGCCCTCGACGAGGTGGGGCCTGACGCGCCACGACTTGAGGTGCGCCTCGATGAGTGGGCGTACGTGCGGCACTACGGGGATGATGACCTGCGGGGCGAGCCCGCGCTCGTCGAGCAGATCGACGGCCTTGCCGAATGGCCCCATGAGGCGCCCGACCTCGGAGGTGCGGCTGCCCGGCAGCACGACGAGGACGGGGCGTGTCTCCTCCAGCCGCAGCCGGTCGGCAAGCTCATAAGGGTCGAGCTTGCACATCCAATCGAGCCGCTCGATCAGCGGGTGGCCGACATAGGTACAGGGCGGACCGCCGAGCTCCTCGTGCGCCTGCGGCTCGAACGGCAGCAGCGCCAGCACATGATCGACATAAGCGCGCATCTTGCGTGCCCGGCCCGGCCGCCACGCCCACACGCTGGGGGAGACATAGTCGATGATGGGGATCCGCGGTGCGCGTTTGCGGATGCGCTTGGCGATCGGATGCGTGAACTCCGGCGCATCGATGATGACGACGGCGTCGGGCTCCGCGGCAACGGCCGCTTCGGCGGTGCGGCGCACGCGCGAGATGATGCGCGGCAGCCGCGGCAGGATCGACAACGGTCCCATCACGGCGACGTCGCTCAAGGGAAACTGCGAGGCGAGCCCCTCACGCTCCATCCCTTCGCCGCCGACGCCGAGGTAATGGATGCGGCCTTTGCGCTGCGCATTCAGCGCGGCCATGAGGCGCGCTCCCAGCGCGTCGCCGGAGTGCTCGCCCGCGATTAAAAAAAGGCGCAGGTCGTGGCGTACTGCGCCGGGACGCTCCGTTCTCTCGGCGGCCTGCCCCCATGCGCGCGAGCGTCTGTCACTGGCGGCCATGCTGCCCATCCTGTGCAGCCGCGAGCGCCACGACCGCGAGGCCGAGGCGATCAGCCTCCGCAATCGCTGCGTGCGCGGCGGCAGGAGGTTGGCCGACGAGCGCCAGTCCCGCAAGACCCGCAGTTGCCGTGGCATTGACAAGGCCGGGTTGCAGATCGGAGGCCTGCCCGAGCACGGCTACGCCCGAGCGGCGCGACCGCCGGCGTCCCCACTGGCGCATGCCTCGGGCATCCGCGAACAGCGCCTCCACGCTTTGGGTGCACTCGACCGCCAGCACGTGACCGCGATCGACAATGGCTCCGCGCCCGCTGCCAAAAGCATCGATCGTCGCCAGCAGCCCGGCGCCTTTGGCGGCGTCGTCGATTTGCGAGGCGTCAAGCTTGCGGAGGGTCAGCGCTGTTATGGTCCATGCCTGGGGACCCGCCGCGGCGGCGGCACTGCTCGCATTCGCGATCTCCCACCCCTGCACGAATAGACCGCCGTCGTCGGCGCAGCGCACGAGCCGGGCCCGCTCCGCCGCAAGAACGCCACCCGCCTGCACCGCGATGCCAACAAGGCCGGCCTCCATCGCACGCTCGACCGTTCCGGGGCCAATCGCGGGCAGATCGATGCGCAGCTCCTGGCCGGGCTTGGGTCGCTTGACGAGCACACCGCGACGCCCCGTTTGGGGCTCACCGCTGCGGGCGCGCCGCGCCGCCAGGCGCGCGAGCATGCGGTCCGTTCCCTCAACGCCCTCGACCGCCTCGAGCCGGCCGTCGGTCACGACGACGGCCTGACCGACGTCGTAAGGCCCCATGGCGCGCACCGCGTCGAATCCCACGGCGGCATCCCGCGCCTGCTCCTCGGTTGCCATGACGTGCCCCAATGGCCCCGCGCCGGCGAGCAACTCGGGCGCCATCGCCGCCGGCGCCACGACCTCGAAGCCCTTGCCTTCGAAGAAGCGCACGATGCTGCTCAGGAGGTCGTCGTCGCCGCCGGTCGCAATGAGGCGCAGGATCGCCGGAAGACTGAGGAAAAATCCAAGATCCGGCCACAGCGCTCCGAGATCCGGCCGGGTCACCGCTCCGACGATGACGAGCTTGCGGCAGCCGGCGTTCCTGAAAGCGCGCAGGATCGTTCCGACCTTGGCCATGTCGGCTTTTGTAACCGGGAAGTCGGCGAGCCCCACGTCAACGCCGTCGCCGAGCGTGACGACGTGCACCCTGCCGCCGCGGGCGGTCACGTGCTCGGCCACCTCGCGCGGCAGGCTTCCTGCGCCCGCCAGGATGCCGACAACCCCATGCTCTGGAGACAACATGGCCTTCTTCTCAGGCCTCGGTCGCTTCCCGCGGCGTGCAGAGGCTGCGCTTGCCCCCCGCGCGGATGAACCCCAAAATCTCTTCGACGATGGTGTGGCCCGCAAATTCCTTCTCCACGTCCACCATGCGCTCCGTCAGCGTGCCCTCGGCTGCAAACAGCGAGCGGTAGGCGCGCCGCAGGTCGTGGACGTCGGCGCGCGAGAAGCCGCGCCGCTGCAGGCCGACGATGTTGAGCCCCGACAGGTGCGCGCGATTGCCGAGCGCCATGCCGTAGGGGATGAGATCGTTCTCGAGCCCCGACATGCCGCCGAGGAAAGAATGCGCGCCGACGCGTGCGAACTGGATGACGGCTGCGCCGCCGCCGAGAATGGCGAAGTCACCCACGTTGCAATGGCCCGCGAGCATCACGTTGTTGGAGAAGATGACGTTGTCGCCGACGTGGCAATCGTGGCCGACGTGCGAGTTGGCGAGGAACGCGCAACCGTTGCCGATGGTCGTCACCATGCCGCCGCCCGCGGTGCCGGGATTGAGCGTTACGCCTTCGCGGATGATGCAGTCGGCCCCGACCGACAGCGTCGACAGCTCGCCCTTGTATTTGAGGTCCTGCGGCTGATGACCGATGGAGGCGAACGGAAAGATGCGCGTGCGCGGCCCGATGTGCGTGCGCCCGGCGACGACTACGTGGCTCAATAGCTCGACGTCCTCGTCGAGCACGACATCGGAGCCGACCACGCAGTAGGGGCCGATCTTCACGCCCGAGCCGAGCTTTGCCCCCGCCTCGATGACTGCCGTTGGATGAGCACTCATCTCACCCATGCTTGCCTGCCGCGAATGCGCGGGCGTCCGCGCTATCGGCCAGCATGGCGCTGACCTCGGCCTCGGCGACCGTCTTGCCGTCGACCTTGGCCTCGCCGAAGAAGCGCCATACGCGGCCGCGGTTGCGGATCTTCTTCACGTGGTAGTGGATCTGGTCGCCCGGGAGCACGGGCTTGCGGAATCTCGCACGGTCGATGGCCATGAAATAAACGAGCTCGGCCTTGTAGTCCTGCCCGAGGCCGTGCACGCACAAGGCGCCCGCCGTCTGCGCCAGCCCCTCGATGATGAGCACGCCCGGCATCACGGGGAACTGCGGAAAGTGACCTTGGAAGAACGGCTCGTTAATGGTCACGTTCTTCAAGCCCACGCAGCTGCGATCGCCGTCCATGTCGTAGATGCGGTCGAGCATGAGAAACGGATAGCGATGCGGCAGGTACTTCAGGACCTTGATGATGTCCGCTGTATCGAGCTTCGCTTTGCCCTGTGGCTCACTCATATCGTTCATGCTCCGCGACCTCGCAAACCCAACCGACCCTACCGTCGTCAGCACCGAAGAGTGCGCTCACGCGCCGTCCTCGTTCCCGCCGCCACCGCCGCGACGTTTGGCTAGCCGCGCCAGGACGGCGACCTCCCGCCGCCACTGTTGAATGGGACGGCCCGGCGTGCCGCCGATGCGTACTCCCGGCGCGACATCCTTCGTGGCATGGGCCGTCCCAGCTATCTGGGCGCCCGTGCCGATCTTGACGTGGCCCGAGGTTCCCGATTGCCCGGCCATGACGACAAAGTCGCCAAGCTCGGCCGAACCCGAGATTCCGGTCTGGGCCACGATCACACAGTGCCTGCCGACCACGACGTTGTGCCCGATTTGCACCAGATTATCAATTTTGGTCCCTTCACCGATAATCGTATCCTTAAGTGCCCCCCGGTCGATCGTGGTGTTGGCCCCGATCTCGACGTCATCCTGGATGATGACCCGGCCGATCTGCGGCACCTTGAGATGGCCCCGGGGGCCCATGGCAAAGCCGAACCCGTCCTGGCCGATGCGCGTGCCCGAGTGCACTGTCACCCGGTCTCCGACCAGGGTATGCACCAGCGTGGCGAGAGGGCCGATATAGCTGTCGCGGCCTATGCTGACCCGGTAGCCGATCACAGCCCCCGCGGCGATGCGCGTGCCCCGCCCGATCCGCGCCTCGGCACCGATGACGGCGCCGGGCTCCAGCACGACCCCCTCCTCCAACTGAGCCGTAGGATCGACGAGCGCCGCGCCGCCCGACCTTGCGGCCTTCGGCTGCGTGGCATCGGGATAGAAGAGCCCCAGCGCCAGCGCGAACCCGCGATAGGGCTCGGCGGTGATGAGGGGCGACGTCCCTTTCGGGACGTTTGCGGCGAATGCCGGCGCGAGGAGGCACGCCGCGGCGCGCGTGTGCGTCAGGTGGATCGCATACTTGCGGTTATCGAGAAACGAAAGATCGTGCTCGGAGGCGTCGGCGAGCGTGCGCACATCGGCGATCTGCAGGGCCGGATCGGCGCCGGGCGCCAGCTCGGCATTGGTCGCCTTGGCGACGTCGCTGAGCGAGAATGGGCCGGCCCGCTCGAAGAAACCGGGATGCTCCATTCAAGAAAACCGCCGCCCCGGCGACGCTCCCTATTGCTTATGCGAATGCCTTCGGCCGTCTTTGGGCCGATCCTGGCACCCTTTTAGCACTTGGGCCGGGTACGTCAGAACCTTGATGCCGCGCCGAAGCGGAAGAATTGCGTCTGGTCGTAGGGCTGTTTGGTAAGGGTCTGGGCAAAATCCATGCGGATGGGGCCGACGGGCGAGGCCCACATCAAGCTCGCGCCGACCGAGGACCGGATCGCCGAGCTGTCGGCGAGACAGACGGCGTTATACCCACCGGTTGAGGAGTTAAAGTAGGCAGGTCCACAGCCTTGTTGCACATTCTTTGCGCCGGCTCCAGCGCCGAACAGCGAGCCCGCATCTGCGAATACGGCGCCCTGAATGCCGAGGTCGTCGGGGACGAAGGGGATCGGAAAGCGGATTTCCGCGGTCGTCCCCCAATAAGTCTGGCCGCCGAGCGCACTGTTGGTGTTTAGGTCACGCGGTCCGTAGCCGGCGACATTGAAGCCCCGGATAGTCTCACCACCCCTGAAGAACAGGTCGATGAGGCGCACATCCTGCCCCCCCCAACCCTGAATGTTGCCGGCAATGGCGCGGCTGACGAACGTGATCTTGTCGGTGATTGGATAGTAGCCTCGCGCCTCAGCCGACGTTGAAATGTACTGCACGTCGCCGCCGAGACCGGCGAAGTTGACACCGGCCTGCAGAAAAATGCCTTTGGTCGGGTTCTTTGGATCGTTGCGGAGATCGTAGGTTAGGCTATCGCCCACCATTGATGTGTAGGCGGTGCCCGCGGCCTGCTGGATCGCAAGCGACGCCGTCGGCACCACGTTTGTGATCTGATCCCGCGAAAATGTATAGCTGACCTGGCTCCAGAGCTTCTCACTGATCGGGAAACCGAGGCGCAAGTCGCCGCCCATTCTATTGCTCACAAATCCGGCCTGCGACGTCAGGTCGGTCTGTTTGGCAAAGATATCGAATCCGGCGGCCAGATTGCGGTCAAGGAAGCGTGGCTCGGTGAAGCTCAGCTCCGCCTGTAAGCGTGTAAAGGAGCCCGACAGCGACAGGCGCAGGAATTGGCCGTTGCCCATCAGGTTGCGCTCAGTGAGGCTGATGTCGCCGATGACGCCTTCCGAGGTCGAATAGCCGACGCCGAACGACAGCTCGCCGGTTGACTGCTCGACCACCTCGACGTCGAGGATAACTCGGTCCTGTGCCGAGCCCGGGCGCCGCTTTACCTCGACGTTCTTGAAGAGACCGAGGTTCTTGAGGCGCTTCTTGGCCTGGTCGACCATCAGCGGATTGTAGGCGTCGCCTTCGGCCAGCTTGAACTCGCGGCGGATCACGTAGTCCTTGGTGCGCGTGTTGCCGATGACGTTGATGCGCTCGATGTAGACCCTCGGGCCTTCCTCGATGACGTAGTTTAGCGAGATCTTGTGCGTGACCGGGTCGGGCTGCGGCTGCGGGCGCACGCGGGCAAACGCATACCCCTGCTGCGACACCGCGAGCGTCATATCCTCGGTCGTCTTGTCGATCTGCTGGGCGTCGTAGGTGTCACCCTCCTTGGTCCGCAGACTGCTCTGATAGTTGTTCGGCTGCACATTCGGGACCGTGCTCTCGATGTTGACGGCGCCGAACGTATAGGGCTCGCCCTCGTCGATGGTGTAGGTGACGAAGAAGCCCGAGCCGTCGCGATCGAGCTCGGCGTTGGCCGCCGTCACCTGCGCATCGGCGTAGCCGTTCTTCATGTAGTACTGGCGCAGCAGCTCCCGATCGAGGTTCATACGATCGGGATCGTAGACCGCGGTGCCCTTCAGGAAGTCGAACCAACCCTTCTCCGTCGTCGAGATGACGTCGCGGAGCTGGGAATCGCTGAACGCGTGGTTGCCGACGAAATGGATGCCCTTGACCTTGGTGGCCGGGCCCTCGTTGATCTCGAACACGAGGTTCACGCGGTCCTGCTCGAGCTCGATGATCTTGGGATCGACGGTTGCCGCGTAACGGCCCTGGCGCTGGTAGACGTCGAGGATGCGCTGGACGTCCGACTGCACACGGGCGCGCGTGAACACCGCGCGCGGCTTCAACTGCACCTCGTTGCGCAAGGTATCGGTATCGACCTCGCTGTTACCCTCAAACGCGATCTGATTGATCACCGGATTCTCGACGACGGTGACCATCACATCGGCGCCGCTGCGGTCGATGCGCACGTCGGAGAAGAGGCCGGTGGCAAACAGCGCCTTGATGGAGCCGTCGACCTTGCCCGGATCGTAGGAGTCGCCAGGCGCGAACTGAAGGTAGGAGCGGACGGTCTCCGGCTCGACGCGCCGGTTGCCGTCCACATTGATCGCCCGGATCGCGTTCGCCGTAGCCGCTGCAGGTTGCGCGGCCAAAGCGGCAGGGGCAAACAGCACCCCCGGTGAGATCAGCGCCATGACTAACAGCAGGCGGCGAATTCTCACCGACATGGATCGAACCAGAGGCATCCGCGGATATGCCCTCGTTATTTGCCGAACTCCCCCTCGGCCGCAGCACCCGTCGGCTTCGGGCACTGCACCGCACATGATCGACTTAGCGCGCTTAAAGGCCTCTAGGGCCGGAGTCTTTTTGTTGACGCGCTCCCTCTCGACGTACTGCTTTTAACGATCAAGAAAGGGGTGCGGAAGTGGCAAGATTACGTCACTGAACGCCATTTAACCCGCATTGGTCCACTGCCGCCACACCCGCAAAATATCGTTCATATTTACGTACACCATGAGCATTAGAACGAGCGCGATCCCGATCTGGAAGCCGATCTCCTGCATGCGTCGGCTCAAGGGGCGTCGACGCACAGCCTCGATCGCGTAAAACAAAAGATGGCCGCCATCGAGGATGGGTATCGGCAGCAGGTTCAAAAAGCCAATATTTGCCGAGATGAAAGCGATCCAGCGCAGCATCGGCTCGACGCCGAGGCCTGCAACCTTCGCCGTCACCTGTGCCATCAGGATCGGTCCGCCCATCTGGTCGGCCGCCTGCCGGCGCATGAGGATATCGCCGATGCCCTGCAACGTCTGCGCGATGTCCATGTAGGTCTCGCGCACGCCCAGGCCGACGGCTTCCACGAATCCCACCTTTTTCGTCTCGATGGCCTCGGGTTTGACGGAGGGGGTGATTCCGATGAGCCCGCGCCGGAACGTGCCGCCGAAGTTGTCGTTCTGCTCCTGGACCTTCGGGGTCACTTCCAGCGTCAGCTTCTGTCCACCGCGATCGATCCCGAAGCTGAGCTTGCGGTCGCCGTTGCCGGCGATGATGCGCTGCACGTCCTCGAAGCCCGCGATGGCGTCCCCATCGATGCTGACAATCACGTCACCCGGCTGGAAGCCGGCGGCGGCAGCGGGCATCCCCGCCTTCACCTCGCCGATGCGCGGCGCGATCGTATGGACGCCGACGGTGAAGTTCACAGCCGCGTAGATCAGAATCGCGAGGAGAAAATTCGCGGCCGGCCCGGCAAACACCACGGCTGCGCGCTGCCATACGGCCTTCGTTTGGAACGCGCCGCGGCGCTCCTCCGGCGTCATGCGCTCGAGCGTATCCTGCGACGGCTGGCTCGCGGCATTCTCATCGTCCACGAACTTCACGTAGCCGCCAAGCGGAATCCAGGCGACGCGCCAGCGCGTACACTTGCGATCGGTGAAGCCCCAGATCTCCCGCCCAAAGCCGACGGAGAAGGTGCGAACTGCAACGCCGCACCAGCGCGCAACGATGAAGTGGCCGAACTCGTGGACGAAGACCACGACGCTGAGCACGACGAGGAATGACACCACGGCGAGAACCGCCGACATCGGTGTGGCGAGGAACGAAAGCATTAACCTTGCTCTCCTTGTTTTGCTCTGCGGGAGAGCCCTGAAGCATCGTCCGCATCAAACCTGTCATTTCGGGACAGGCCCGATTCTGCGTGGTTAAGCCACGATTGCGGCCATATCCGCCCTTGTCCATGCCCGAGCCTCATCTTAGCAGTGCAGGCTCACGCATGGCGCTACACATAGCGACTGAGCAGGGATTGTGCCAGACGCCGTGCCTCGACATCGACAGCAAGTATGTCGGTTAGCCGCGCCGCGTGCGTCATCAAGCCCCGGGCGCCCGCCGCTTCGAGAGTGGCGGCGG
>CAXMLT010000158.1:0-12011 GCA_964194245.1 uncultured Hyphomicrobium sp. | reverse complement strand
GTCGGCTCGTTGATGATGCGCAATACCTCCAGACCCGCAATCTTGCCGGCGTCCTTGGTCGCTTGGCGCTGCGCGTCGTTGAAGTAAGCGGGGACGGTGATGACGGCCTGGGTGATGGTCTCGCCGAGCTTGGCTTCGGCGGTCTCCTTCATCTTCTGCAGGATGAAGGCTGAAATCTGCTGGGGCGAATACTGCTTGCCGTGGGCTTGGACCCAGGCGTCGCCCGTCGGTCCTTTGACGATCTCATAGGGAACGAGCTTCTTGTCCTTCTCGACCATCGGGTCGTCGTAGCGCCGGCCGATGAGGCGCTTGATGGCGAAGAACGTGTTGAGCGGATTGGTCACCGCCTGACGTTTGGCTGGCAGTCCGACGAGCTTTTCTCCGTCGGCGGTGAACGCAACGATCGACGGCGTCGTGTTCATGCCCTCGGCGTTCTCCAGAACCCTCGGCTTCCCGCCCTCCATGACTGCCACGCACGAGTTCGTGGTTCCGAGGTCGATGCCGATTACTTTTGCCATGTGTCTATTCCTCATCTTGAGCGGCGGACCGGTCGGACCCGAGCTTCGGCATCCGGAGCTTCCGGCGCTGCAGCTTATGTAAGCTCATGCGCGCCGGCTTCGGCCCCCTATGGAGCATCCAAACGGTAAACGCCGCTTATATAAGGTCGCTTTTGGGGCGCGCAACCGCAGCGGAACTTGTGCGGCGATCAATTTTGCCCACGTTTCCTGCGTTTCCTCGCCAGTGTTTGGAGGTCGGAGCGAAGCTCTGCGCGCCCGCCTCTCAGTTCGCGTTGCTTGCGTTGCCGGGAGCGGAGCCGTCGCCCGAAGCACTATCGGGCTTGTCGGGTTTTGCGCCTCCCTTGGCGACGACGACCATCGCGGGCCGCAGCACGCGGTCCTCCAGCACATAGCCTGGCTGATACACCTGAACCACGGTGCCAGGTGCTACCTCGTGGTTCTCCACCTCGATCATCGCCTGGTGCTGGTGCGGATTGAACGGCTGTCCCTCGGGCACGATGCGCTTTACGCCGTTGCGTTCCAGGATGTTGAGGAACTCGCGCTCGGTCAGGGAGACGCCGTCAACGAGCACTTTCAGCGCGGGGTCGGCGTCGGCGGCACCGGGAGGGACCGCGGCGATCGCGCGCTGCAGGTTGTCGCCGATGCTCAACACCTCGCGCGCGAACTTGGTGATGGCGTATTTCGCCGTCTCCTCCTTGTCGCGCTCGGTGCGTTTCCTCAGGTTCTCCATATCGGCATGTGCGCGTAGGAGTCGGTCGGTAAGCTCCGCGATGCGCCCCTCGAGCGTCGCGGTATCGGGCGACTGCTCGCCGACACCTTCCCTTGCAGGTGCATCCGAGGGTGTGGCCGCCGTCTGGTCCTGGGCGGGTCTTCCGTTTTCGTCGGCCATCTTTTCTCCGCGCGTCTCGCGGGTCCTCATCTCAAAGTGCCGGGCGGTAGGCGCGGCCTCAAGAGGACCGGATCAATCGGTTGGTGGAATTGGTGCCCGATATCAGACGAGGCGTCCTAAAAATCAAGTCAACAGTCGGCTAACGAGCTTGGCGGTGTAGTCCACCATGGGAATTATGCGCGCGTAATTGATGCGGGTGGGGCCGATTACGCCGAGGACGCCCACGATCTTGCGCTGATCGTCGTGGAAGGGCGCCACGATGAGCGAGGATCCCGACAGCGAGAAGAGCTTGTTCTCCGAACCGATGAAAATGCGCACGCCGTCTGCGTTCTCCGACAGCCCCAAGAGCTGCACGAGGTCGCGTTTGCGCTCCAGATCGTCGAAGAGGCGGCGGATGCGCTCCAGATCCGCTTCGGCAGTCAGGTCCTTCAGCAGATTGGCCTGGCCGCGCACAATGAGGCTCTTGCGGTCGTCGAGCGAGCCCGACCACTCCGCAAGCCCCGCCTGGATGACCTTCTGGGTGAGCTCATCGAGCTCCGCGTGGGAGCTTTGCTGCTCGGCCTCGATGCGCGCCCGCGCCTCCGCGATGGTCGAGCCACGCACGCGCGTGTTGAGGTAGTTCGCGGCCTCTGCCAGCGCCGAGGGCGGCAGCCCCGCGGGCAGCGAGATGATGCGGTTCTCGACCGTCTGGTCCTCGCCGACGAGGATCACCAGCGCTTTGCGGGGCTCCAGAAGCACAAACTCGATGTGCTTCAGCCGCGCGACTTGCTGCTCGGCGAGCACCACGCCGGCGCAATGCGAGAGCCCCGACATCATCTCGCCGGCCTCGTGCAGCACGTCGTCGATCGACTTCGAGCGCTTGCCGGTGATGTGCTGCTCGATCTGGCGGCGCTCGCGCGCGGTCAGGTCGCCGATCTCCAGGAGCCCCTCGACGAAGAGGCGCAGACCGAGCTGGGTCGGCAGCCGCCCGGCCGAGGTGTGCGGTGCCGCGATGAGGCCAAGCTGCTCCAGGTCCGACATCACGTTGCGTATGGAGGCGGGCGATAGCGTCATCGGCAGGGTGCGCGACAGGTTGCGCGACCCCACGGGCTCACCGGTTTCGAGGTACGTCTCTACGATCTGCCGAAGAATGGTGCGGGAGCGGTCGCTGAGTTTTGTGAGCTCGCTGACGACTTCGGTCATCGAATCGGGGTTGGGCTTCACGGTTTGGTTGGGCTCGCCTGCCATAAGCGCCGAACAATAGGGCGCGCAGAAGATTAGGGAAGCCTTCCGCCTTTCGTCAAATTCGCCATCAGTTTTGGTTGAAGGGCCTGTGGGCGTCTCGTAGGGTCTGCCGCATCTTGGGCACCAAAAGTAGGACATAACCTCAAAACATGCGCCCCTCCAAACGCCAGCCTGACGAGCTACGCCGCGTATCGATCGAGCGCGCGGTTTCCAAGCACGCGGAAGGCTCCTGCCTCATCAAGTTCGGGGATACCCAGGTTCTATGCACGGCGAGCCTGGAAGAACGGGTGCCGCCCTGGCTCAAGGGGCAGGGCCGCGGGTGGGTGACGGCCGAGTATGGAATGTTGCCGCGTGCCACCACCGAGCGCACCCGGCGCGAGGTGACCGTCGGCCATGCCTCGGGCCGCACGCAGGAGATTCAGCGCCTCATTGGGCGGGCACTGCGGGCGATCGTCGACCTTACCAAGCTCGGCGAGCGGCAGATCTCCATCGACTGCGACGTGCTGCAGGCCGACGGCGGCACGCGCACGGCCTCGATCACCGGGGCCTGGGTGGCCCTGCACGACTGCATCCAATGGATGAAGCTCCGCGACATGGTGAAGGACGGCGTCCTGCGCGACCAGGTGGCAGCCGTGAGCTGCGGCCTCTATAAAGGTGCGGCAGTACTCGATCTCGACTACGCGGAAGATAGCGCCGCGGAGGCAGATTCCAATTTCGTGATGACGGGAGCGGGCGGCATCGTCGAGGTGCAGGGCACGGCGGAGACAGTCGCCTTCAGCCAGGAGAGTTTTGATCAGCTCATGGTGCTCGCCAAGAAGGGCATCGGCGAGCTGGTGGCGCTGCAGAAGCTCACGGTCGCCTAGGTCGTTGCATGCTTGCTGGTCATCTCGCCCTGACTGTCGCGGCCATGTTCACGGGCGCCGCGTTCTACGTCGGCTTTGCCGAGCAGCCGGCGCGCCTGCAGCTCGATGACCGGGCGCAACTCGCTCAATGGAAGCCGAGCTATAC
The DNA here is from genome assembly GCA_964194245.1 of uncultured Hyphomicrobium sp. Taxonomy (GTDB): domain Bacteria; phylum Pseudomonadota; class Alphaproteobacteria; order Rhizobiales; family Hyphomicrobiaceae; genus Hyphomicrobium_A. The sequence goes on along the minus strand of CAXMLT010000158.1, from coordinate 8,372 downwards.
GCGCGGATATGCCATGCAGGGGACGCTCGCGGTCGCGGGCTTCCTCCTCGGCGCGCTGCAATGGTGGCAGAGCGGCGACGGTTTATGGCTCGTCGGCGCATTGTTACTTCTGGCGAACTGGCCCTTCACCTTTTTTGTCATCATGCCGACCAATAAGGCTCTAATGGCCACTCCGAGCGATGCGGGGGCCGCGGCGTCCCGTGCGCTGGTGGTAAAATGGGGTCGTCTGCACGCGGTTCGAACGGCGTTTGGAGCAGCGGCGACCCTTGTCTTCCTGTGGGCAGCGACGTGACGTCTCCCAGCTCGCCGAAAGGAATTCTCGAGGCCGTCCTCTACGCCAAGGACCTGCGCGCTATCGAGGCTTTTTATAAGCGCGCGCTTGGGCTCGAACCCTATGGCAAGCCTGACGAGCGGCAGGTGTTCTTTCGCTGCGGCGACCAGATGCTGCTGATCTTCAATCCCGACGTGACCGAGCGCCCGCCGGCCCAGGATGGCAAGCTCCCGGTGCCGACGCACGGCGCCCGCGGCGAGGGACACGTCTGCTTTCGCGCCAGCGCCGATGAGATCGCGGCGTGGCGCGCGCGCCTGGAAAAAGAGGGGATCGAGATCGAGGCTGATTTCGAATGGCCGGGCGGCGGCCGTTCCATCTACTTCCGCGATCCCGCCGGCAACTCCATCGAGTTCGCCGAGCCGCGCATCTGGGGAATCGCATGACACGGCGCCTGAAGCGTGGCGACCGCCTCGTTGTCGCGAGCCACAACCCCGGCAAGGTGTGGGAGATCAATCAGCTCATCGCGCCTTATGGCCTCGATGCCGTCTCCGCGGGTGCGCTCGGCCTTGCCGTGCCGGAGGAGCCGGAGCCGACGTTCGAGGGGAACGCGAAGATCAAGGCGGTGTTCGCGGCGAAAGGCTCGGGGCTGCCGGCGCTTGCCGACGATTCCGGGATAGAGATCGACGCGCTCGATGGGGCGCCTGGCGTGCACACGGCCGACTGGGCCGGCCCGAAGCGGGACTTCACAATCGCCATGGACCGCGTACATGACGAGATGTCGGCGCGGCATGCATGGAAGGGCGAGCCCGCTCGGGCGAACTTCATCTCCGTGCTGTGCGTGGCCTGGCCCGACGGCCAAACCGAGCTGTTTGAAGGCAAGGTTTACGGTCACGTCGTCTGGCCGCCGCGCGGGGGTAACGGTTTCGGCTATGATCCGATCTTCGTCGCCGACGGTGAGACGCTCACCTTCGGCGAGATGGAGCCCAAAAAGAAATATGCCATCTCCCACCGCACCCGTTCTTTCGAGCACTTCAAGCGCGCCTGCCTCGAACAGGCGGGCGCCTGACAAAGTGGGCTTCGGCGTCTACGTCCACTGGCCGTTCTGCACCCAGAAGTGCCCTTACTGCGACTTCAACAGTCACGTGCGCTTTGGCGGCATCGACGAGGCCCGTTTCCTCGCAGCCTACCTGCGCGAGCTCGAGCACACCGCGGCACTCACCGGGCCGCGCGAGGTTGCCAGCATTTTCTTCGGCGGCGGCACGCCCTCGCTGATGCAGCCGCGCACGGTCGCTGCGATCCTCGACCGTATCGCGGAGCTTTGGTCGATAGCGCCCGGCGTCGAGATCACGCTCGAAGCGAACCCGGGCAGCGTCGAGGCGGAGCGCTTCGCCGGCTACGCGCATGCAGGAGCCAATCGCGTGTCGCTCGGCGTGCAGTCGCTGCGCGACGACATCCTGAAGTCGCTCGGACGCATCCATACCGCCGCTGAAGCTCTCGCCGCACTCAAGGTGGCAAGCGCACACTTCAACCGCGTCTCCTTCGACCTCATCTACGCGCGACCTCGCCAGACGGTCGAGGACTGGCGGCGCGAGCTTGGCGAAGCGCTGGCGCTCGCGCGCGGCCATCTCTCGCTCTACCAGCTCACCATCGAGCCGGAGACGCCATTCGCCGCGCTGCACGCCGCCGGCAAGCTTGTCATCCCACAGAGCGAGGAAGCGCTCGCGCTCTACGAGGTCACGCAGGAGTTGACGAGTGCGGCCGGGCTGCCCGCCTACGAGATCTCCAACCACGCTGCGCCGGGCGAGGAGAGCCGCCACAACCTCCTCTATTGGCGTTATGGCGAATACGCCGGCTGCGGACCGGGCGCGCACGGGCGGCTCGTCTTCGGCGGTGCGCGGCACGCGACCTCCACCGAGCGCACGCCTGAGCGCTGGGCGGAGCTGGTCGAGCAACAGGGCCACGGTTGGGTTGAGCAGGTGCCAGTCAGCCTCGCCGAGCAGGCAGACGAGATGCTGCTCATGGGGCTGCGTCTCTCCGAAGGCATCGATCTCGATCGCCTCGCGGCGGCGAGCGGTCAGAGCCCACGGGCGCCCGTTCTGGTAGCGCTTGAGCGCGACGGGCTGATCGAGCGTTTCGCGAGGAATGATGTTTCGCCGGCGCAGGCCTCGTGGCCCGATGAGATCAAAGCCTGCGTCGGCCCGGGCATGCGGCCGGCGGCGCACGTTGCACGGCCGTTTGGGCACATCCGCGCGACGAAGCAGGGACGCTTTGTGCTCAACGAGATCGTGCTGCGGCTTGCGGCCGGCTTCGCGCCCATCGCGGAGGGCGCAGCGGTTGCGTCGCGCTGACCGCATTGCGACAAGCTTCCGCGATGGACATTCGCCCGAGCCCCGACTAAGCACGCATCCGCATGATGCGACGGCTCTACGATTGGATGATGCGCATGGCGGCGAGCAGGCGCGCGCCGTGGGCGCTTGCGCTCGTGTCGTTCATCGAAAGCTCGTTCTTCCCCATCCCGCCCGACGTCATGCTGATCCCGATGATCTTGAGCCGGCGCGAGCAGGCTTGGTGGTACGCGACCATAGCGACCGTCGCGTCGGTCATCGGGGGCCTGCTTGGCTACGCCATCGGCTACTACTTCTACGACACGGTCGGGCTGCCGATCCTGAGATTCTACGGCCGCGAGCACGCGCTCGATTCCTTCATCGCCTTCGTGCACACGTACGGAGTGCCGGCCGTCATCATCAAAGGCATGACGCCGATCCCCTTCAAGGTCGTGACCATCGCGGCGGGCGTCGCCAAGATGGATCTCTTGGCCTTCATCGGCGCCAGCATCATCGCGCGCGCAATGCGCTTCTATCTCGTGGCGGGGCTGTTATATTTCTTCGGGGAGCCGATCCGCGAGTTCATCGAACGGCGGCTGATGCTCGTTACCACGGTGTTCGTCGTGCTCTTGGTCGGCGGCTTCGTCGCCATTAGGTATCTCGTCTAGATCGTCTGCAGGCGCACGATGACCCTTGCCCTCCCCGATCCGACCGTCCATTCGGCCTATAAGGCCGGAGCGTGGGCGCTGCTACTCGCGGCGGCGTCGATTCTCGGCGCGCTCGGGTTCCAGCACATCGGCGGCATCCAGCCGTGCGAATTATGCCTCGAGCAGCGCTACGCCTATTACGCGGGCGTGCCGCTGCTGTTTATCGCGCTCGTGCTGTTGAGTTCGGGCCAACGCCGGCTCGCGACGCTCCTGTTCGTTCTCGTCGCGCTTGCGTTTCTCGCCAACGCCGCGCTCGGCGTCTATCACGCGGGCGTCGAGTGGCACTTCTGGCCGGGGCCGGCCGCCTGCACCGGCGCGCAGCCGATCTCGACCTCGGTCGGCGGGCTGCTTAACTCGCTTCCCTCGACGAGCGTTGTTCGCTGCGATGACGCGGCGTGGCGGCTGGCGGGAATCTCGCTCGCGGGATGGAACGTCGTTGCGTCGCTGCTTGTGCTTGCTATGAGCCTGCGCGCCGCCGCCGAGTCTGTGCACTCGCGCTAAAAGATCAACCGCTTCCACGGCTTGCATCGCGCGCATGGAAATTGCGCGTCCGCGTGAGCCTATCTTGTTCAGCACCTGTCAAGCGAAATACCGTGGGTCGAACACATGCGCGCCATGCCGTGGTCAAAAAGTGACGGTTAAGTCCACTCGTTCGCGGAACGCGTGCCGAACTAGTCGCGTTAGGGGCACGACACAGTGAAGAGCGCGAAGCGTCACTGCCGTCCACCGGCACATGAGTAAGCGTCAGAGTTTGCCGTCCCTCCGCAGCGTAGCGCGGAAGTTTGCGTCTAAGTGTGCGTCTGTTCCGCCGGTAACCCCCGCGTATGCGTTCGTTGCGTTATACGCCCCGCGTCTCAGTGAAGTTCAGCGTCATCGTTCGAGTTTGTTGCGTAGCGTAAGGGTTGCGTACGGTCGCGTCTGCGTATCGGCACTCCCCCCACGACACGCTGCAACGCGTGTTGTCCATATCGAGGCGAACTGCTCGGAGGAAACGTAGCCGCGTATTTCCGAGCGGTTCGCCGAAAAGTCCAAAGTCCGCGGTCCAGCAAGCCGCTTCAGTCAGAGTTGAGGTGTGGTGTGGCGTCAGACCAAAGTCAGTGGCGTTCGCTTTCGGAGGCAATCGATCAAGTGCTCGTCTCGCTAAGCAGCGCGCCGTACGCGCCGAGTGAGACCGCGGAGTCGACCCTTCGGACAGTTGAACCACCAGAATTCGGAAGGGTGAACAGCCCTTCCAACGAGTTGGCAAGCATATGGAGCGTTGGAGCCGAGAGGTCTCCGCCAGGCATCGCGTTACAAGGTCCCGCGTAGTGATGCCATTGCGCTCTGTGTGCTTGCCGCCCTCAAGATGCCGGGCCCTAAGCCGGCTTAGTTGCGACTAACAGGAGGTGTTCGATGACCCCCCAACACGTCAACCCGCTGCAGTGGCACCAGGCGGTCGGAGTGGCGCGCCAATCGTGCGCCCGCTTCTTCCGCGACGGAGGCAGCCCGGCCGACGCACTGGCCGCATTCGGCGTTCCCGTCGATGCGCGGGCAGCTGGCGGCGACTGGGGCAAGGCGGTCGACGCCATTGCCGAGGTTCTCTGCGCGCCGCCCGCTAAGCGCGCTGCCTAAAGACGCAGTCCTTCCGTCCTTCCGTGAGCCGAACTGAAGCCCCGGCAGCGATGCCGGGGCTTTTTTTGCGCGCACTTTCCGAATTGTAGATCGAGCGGCCTTACGGATCGAGCTCGGTATCCCAGTAGAGATAGTCGAGCCAGCTCTGGTGCAGGTAGTTCGGCGGGAAGAGCCGCCCGTTGCGGTGCAGCTCGAACACCGTCGGCCGGTAGGGTGCCTGCGAGGGATGCATCCCGGCCTCGGCCGGCATGGCACCGCCCTTATCAAGATTGCATGGAGCGCACGCGGCGACGACGTTGTCCCACCGGGTCTGCCCACCGCGTGAGCGCGGCACGAGATGGTCGAACGTCAGGTCCTCCTTCGACCCGCAATACTGGCAGGTGAAGCGGTCGCGCAGGAACACGTTGAAGCGCGTGAACGCTGGGTAGAGCGCAGGCTTAACGTAGGTCTTGAGGGAGACGACGCTCGGCAGCTTCATCTCGAAGGAGGGGCTGCGCACGAAGCGGTCGTATTCGGAGACGATGTTGACGCGATCGAGAAAAACGGCCTTCACCGACTCTTGCCAGCTCCAGAGCGACAACGGGTAGTAGCTCAGTGGCCGGAAGTCGGCGTTCAAGACAAGGGCCGGAAAGGAGTCCGGAATGGCCGCATGCGCATTCACGTTCTAGCGTCCTGTCGGTTCTCTTTCGCGAATCGCGTTCTCCTCGTATTGCGGCCGGGATACTAGCCGCGCATATCAGGTCTGTGAAGCACTCCGGTGACGCCTGTGGCGCCCCGGCTACGGGCCTGATCACGGCCGCCAAGTCGCAGAAAATCTAGGCCTTTTTTCGATCCCGCGGGTCGGGTGGCACCTTGTAGTAGGCCCACAGCATGTGCGCCGCTACGCCGCGCCACGGTCGCCAGCGCTCGGCGATCGCCAGAAGCTCGTCGCGCGAAGGCCGCTGGGCAAGCTGCATCGCATTGGCGGCGGCGATCTGCAGCGCAAGGTCGCCCGCCGCGAAGGCGTCCGCCCGGCCGAGGCAGAAAAGCAGGAAGATGTCGGCGCTCCAGGGGCCGATGCCCGGCAGCGCGGTCAGCGTCTCGTGCACGACCTCCTCGGGCGCGGCGGCGAGTTGCTTGAGATCGAGCCCCGCCTCGATCGCCTCGCTCATTGCGCGCAGCGTCCTCACTTTGCCGCGCGACAGCCCTGCTCGGCGCAGCTCGTCATCGCTCAGCTCGAGAAACGCCTTCGCGCTCATCGGCTTTACCGCCGCCTGCACGCGGCCCCAGATCGCCTCCGCGCTCGCGATCGAGAGCTGCTGGCCGACGACGATGCGGGCGAGGCCCGCAAAGCCCGGGGCGTGCCGCCGCAGCGGCGGGTCGCCGGCGCGGTCGTGCGCACGGCGCAGATGCGGGCATTTGCGCCGCAGCGCGCGGATGCCTGCGCGCAGGTCGGCGTCGGTCTCGATGATGTGGGCAGGGCTAGACCGATTCATGTGAGCAGCACGTGACGCCTCTTTCGTCCTCGGGTGGCGGAGAGTAAATTCAACGCCTGCGTACGCAAAGCAGCTCCTGTTGTCAGGGTTGGTGGAGTGCGAGGCGATGGTGTGCGGGAAGGTAGAGAGTTTTTCGCTCGCTGCTGCAGCCGTCATCGTTGTGGCTGTCTTATCTGCCAGCGTCACAGGCGCCGCCGACTGGCGTCAGGACTGGGCCACGCTCCACAACGATCGCCACGGCTTCCTGATTGCCTACCCCGTCAAGGTCTTTGAGCAGAAGGCCGATCCCGCCACCGACGAGGGCCGGATCCTCTATTCGCGCGACGGCAAAGCGCAGCTTCTTATCGGCGCGTTCGAGAACGACGAGCAGACCACGATCGCCGCCTACCGCAACTACGTCCTGCGGGAGAACTACCCAGGCGCCGCCCTCGATTACGCACCCGTGCACGACCGCTGGTTCGTCCTCTCGGGCACCATCGGCGACAAGGAATTTTACGAGCGCGTCAGCTTCACTTGCGGAGGCCGGCTGATCAATAGCTGGGCCATGATCTATCCCAAGGCTGAGAGCCAATTCTACGACCGCGTCGTGGAAGCGGTGTCGCGCACCTACTCACCCGGTGCCGGACGCTCTGGCAATTGCGACTGAGAGCAGGCATTCATCCCGGGCTATGCCAGAGCCTCCCGTCCTCCGCTTCGCCCCGAGCCCCAACGGCCCCCTGCATCTCGGCCATGCCCTCTCGGCGCTGACCGGCTTCGAGATGGCGCGCCGGGTCGGCGGGCGCTTCCTCCTGCGCATCGAGGACATCGACGTCGTGCGCAGCCGCGAGGAGTATGTCGCTGCCATCCTCGAGGATCTCGCGTGGCTCGGCATCGCCTGGGAGGAGCCGGTCCTGCGTCAGTCGCAGCGCTTTGCCGTCTACGCGCAGGCCGCACAGATGCTCGAGGCGCAAGGCCTGCTCTATCCATGCTTTGCCACGCGGTCGGAGATCGCCGCGGCCGCCGCCGGAGACGCCCTCGATCCGGAAGGCACGCCGCTTTACCCCGGCCTCCACAAGGGCCTTAGCCAAGGCGATATCGAGAAGCGGACTGCGGCGGGTGAGCGGTACGCCCTGCGCCTCCACATCGACCGCGCTCTGGATGCCGCAAAGCGCCGGTTGGACGGGCGCCCGCTCACGTTCACGGAGCTCGACGAGAACGGCTCGCCCCAGGTCGTGGCGGCCGCTCCCGAACGCTGGGGCGATACGATCATCCTGCGTAAGGACGTGCCGGCGAGCTATCATCTGGCCGTCGTCGTGGATGATGCGCTGCAATGCGTCACCCATGTCGTGCGCGGCCGCGATCTCTACGCCGCCAGCGATCTCCAGCGCCTGCTGCAGGTCGTTCTGGGCCTTCCAGAGCCTGTTTACCATCATCACAGGTTGGTTAACGACGAGCAGGGCCGCAAGCTCTCGAAGAGCGCCGGGGACACAGCGCTGGGAAGTCTTCGATCGAACGGCGTGTCGCGGGAAGACATCCGTAGGCAAGTCGGTTTACCCTGACGCCCAAAAGGGCCGCAGTTCGGCCCCCATTGAAGGTCTGTTTAAGCCCTTGGCTGGACTGCCAGATCAATATGCCGGGGGTCCAGCAAGGGCCGGGAGTTGGGGCACGACGCGTGAAGAAGCCCGCCAAGGCGAGGCAGAACTCCGCAAGCCGCGCTAAGCAGGCGCGCGCCTCCGCGCGTGCGCCGAGAGCACGATCCCCCCGTCCGAGCGCGAGTCGGCTCGCCGCCGCCACGTCTGTCGCTCACCCCACTCCGTCGCCGCGTGCGGCCCCGACCACCTCAGCGAGCCCCCGCTCGCGCGATGACCGCCTTTCGCTCGTGCTGCCGCTTTTGCCGGTCATCATCCTGACGCTCGCGCTCGGCGCGGTGCAATCGCTGGCGCCGAACGATTCCGCGCGGCGCCAGCTCGCACTTCTACCTCCCGCATCGACAGTAACTGCCGCG
>CAXMLT010000157.1:0-1524 GCA_964194245.1 uncultured Hyphomicrobium sp. | reverse complement strand
CGAAACACAGCGAATCGGACAGAACCCTGTCGCCGGATCGGCCATCAGCATGTAGCCCCAGCGGCAGAGCACACCGTCGACGCTGTCGTCATCGAGGTCCATACGCTCGGCGTCCATTTCGCGATGCTCGACGTTGGCAAGGCCAAGGCGCTCTGACTCGCGCCGCGCAGCCGCCACCATTTCGGGCGCGAAGTCGGTGGAGATCAGCCGCCCATCGGGCCCGATCACGCGGGCAGCGGCAAAGCCCGTCTCGCCGGTGCCCGCCGCCAATTCGAGGATCGTCTGGCCAGGCTGGGGCGCTAATGTTTTGAACATCTCCTCGGAGACGGCACGCGAGGCCTCCCACATCCAACTCCGCTCGCGGTCCCAGCCCGCCGCCATCGCCTCCCAGATCTCATAGCTAGCGCTGCGGTAGTCCTCTGCCATAAACGCGATCGTATTCGACCAATGACACCCCCGAGCGAAGAGTGGGCGTGATGCGCCGTGGGGAAGCAGCAAGGAGCCGCGGACTGCTGCTCCCAGAGCACAAACCCAGAGCCGAGTCAGCGCCGAGGATCACCGATGCTCGGGAACCGCAGCAGCGAGGCTGATGCCGCCCACGAGGATTACCGCGCTGCGGTGATCGGGGGTGTGGGTCCGTGAGCCCATTCCCCCTCCGCGCCACGAGCGCGCCCGGCCGCAGGCATCCGCCCGCAGCCGTTAGCCGGCTACTGCTTGTGAGAGACCGCGGCGTGCTGGCTCTGATGTTGCGCTTGCGTGGAGCCGCTGATCGAGAGCGATGAGAATCCAAACGCAGCAACGAACAGGGCGATTGTTGCGGCGCGCAGGCGCCGGGGTGTCAGCCAAGTGGTGTGTCGCGCTTGGAGCCAGGAGCGGACGCCGGTCGCTCCTGTCGCTGCTGCCATCACGCATCCCGCGCACATGGGCGTTCAGATTAACGCTCGCACGACCGGAGAGCGGGCGACGGGGCACGCCTGTCCTCACGCGGCCAGGCTCTCAGCATGGTGTAAAGGTTCTGGGCGGCAACCTCGAAGCCTGATCCTAGGAATACCGCCACGTCGTGCCCCGTGGGGAGCCAGTACCAGCCGGCGGCAGGGAAGCTCCTCTCCAGAGCTTGCCGGTCGCAGAGACGCCTGTGACCGCACTGTGGGTGACGAGCTTTCGGCTGGCCGGGTCCCGGACGGCCGGGACGTGCCAGACGAGCAGGCCAGCGGATCCGATCAGGTATTTCATCCGGCCGGTCATGTGGTGGAGCTTCAGGAATGCTGCGACCGTGGTTCGGGTGTCGCCTCGGGGGTCGACCGTTACCGCGATGACCTGAACTTTGTGAGCTTGTGGTCCGAGGCGCTCGAGCACGACTTTGAGGCTGGCGACTATGAGTGGGCAGACCTCGACGCAGTGGGTGTAGAGGAAGGTGACGAGGCCCGCTTTGCCGCGGTAGCGCTTGAGGCTGACCTGGTCGCCCAGGTGGTTCGGCAGAGCAAGGGTCGGGGCGGCTGCGGTGTTTCTGAGTTCGCGACAGAA
>CAXMLT010000156.1:0-2080 GCA_964194245.1 uncultured Hyphomicrobium sp. | reverse complement strand
AACATAATGTTTCCGGTCAGACTCTTAGACGTCAGCTGCCTCCCGCCTGTGCAGATGCTTGAGCACTCAATTGCGACGCAATCGAGGAGCTTCGGCGCATTTTCGATTTGCTTGCCGGGGTGCGTTGCTCGAAGGTCGCAGTAAGGTTGCAGTAAGCTACCCGAGATGGCCGCATGATCTTTCGCCAGATGTTTGACAACGTCTCGGGCACCTACAGCTACCTGCTCGCGCGCCGGCGCGGCGGAGAGGCGCTCATCATCGATCCCGTCCTCGAGAAGGTCGAGCGCTACATCCAGCTCCTGAACGAGCTCGACCTGCGCCTCGTCAAGGCGATCGACACGCACCTGCACGCCGACCACGTCACGGGGCTCGGCGAGCTGCGCGACCGCACCCAATGCGTCACCGTCATGGGCAAGGAGACCAAGGCCGACGTCGTCTCGATCCGCGTGGCGGACGGAGATGCAGTCGAGGCCGACGGCTTGCAACTCGGCGCCATCTATACGCCCGGGCACACCGACGACTCCTACTGCTTCACCTTCGAGGACCGCGTCTTCACCGGCGACACACTGTTGATCCGCGGCACCGGGCGCACCGACTTCCAGAACGGCGACGCGCGGGCGCAGTACGACTCGCTATTCAATCGGCTGCTCAAGCTGCCCGACGCCACGCTCGTCTACCCGGCGCACGACTACAAAGGCGACACCGTCAGCACCATCGGCGAGGAGAAGGCGTTCAACCCGCGCCTGCAGGTCGGCTCCGTCGACGACTATGTCGCCATCATGCGCAGCCTCGACCTGCCGGACCCCAAGATGATGGACGTCGCGGTGCCCGCGAACATGAGCGTCGGCCTTTCGCAGGATGAGGTCGCGCGCCGCGGGTGGTCGCTGGAGCCGGCCGAGCTCGCTTCCGCGCTGCGCGGCGGCGGCATGGTCCTCGTAGACCTGCGCGAGCAGACGGAGCGCGACCGATACGGCGAGATACCGGGCTCGCTGCACATTGCTTACGGCGCACTCGCCAACAACCTGAAGGCCGGCAGCTCGTTGCGCAGCGCAACGCGCGGCAAGGACCTCGTGTTCTACTGCGCCTATGGGGAGCGCTCGGCGATGGCGGTGCGCTCAGCGCACGACGCGGGGATCAGCACCGCGCGGCATCTGCAGGGCGGCTTCGACCGCTGGACCAAGGACCGCGCAATCGAAGCTCCTTAATGCATGGTTCATATGCGACCCGCCGCTAGCTCGTTCGGGCTTCGCAGCCCGTTTTGACCGGCGGTGAGGGCTGGCTGGCCCCCACAATTTTTTCTCGCGATCAGTGGAACCCGGGCGCTGCGCCTGCGTTATCTGCCGGGTTTGTATAACTTTACGCGAGGGAGGGCCGTTGTGCGCGCTGCGGCTGCCGAAGGGCAAGATCCACTCCGACTGCTTCTTGACGGTCTGCAGGCGATCGAGCGAGGCGAGCCGGCCCCCGAGCTACCCGATAGTTGGCCCGGCCTCTACGCCGAGGTCGCGAAAGCCTTCAACGGTGTGGCGGGCGCTCGCCAAGCGGCCAATCAGGCTTCGCAGGAGGCCGCGAACGGCAACGGCAAGCACGCTTGGCGCGTCCGCCCCGATACCTGGGACGGCAAGGCCGCGGTGCTCCTCGACGCTCTCCTCGCCGTCAAGAAGGGCGACGGCAGCGCCAAGCTCCCCGTCACGTGGCCCGGCCTCTCCGGCAAGATCGCGCAGGCCTTCAACGATGTTGTCGACCTCAACGTCAGGACGCAGACCGAGCTTGCGCGCCTGAGCCGCGTGGTCGGCAAGGAAGGCAAGCTCAAGCAGCGGGCGAACCTGGGCGACGTGAGCGGCTTTTGGCGCGGGAACGTCGAAGCCGTGAACTCGCTCATGGAAGACCTCGTGCATCCCTCGAGCGAGGTTGCACGCGTCATCGGCGCGGTTGCGCAAGGAGACCTTTCCAAGAGCATGGCGCTCGAAGTGGAGGGTCGGCCCCTCGAAGGCGAGTTCCTACGCACTGCAAAAACCATCAACACAATGGTGGAGCAGCTCGGCACCTTTGCGGTCGAGGTGACGCGCGTCGCGCGCGAGGT
>CAXMLT010000155.1:0-3842 GCA_964194245.1 uncultured Hyphomicrobium sp. | reverse complement strand
CCTGGTATCGTGATGAGGGGCAGGCCACGACTGGTGGTCCGCCAGACTCCTGCCAACGGAAGCTGAATTGGTTATCGCCATTCGATTGAAGCACAGACCAGCCAATGTGAACCCATCCGGCCTGGTTTGACAGGGCCCCATACTTGGCAGCATTGGTCGCTAACTCATGCACGGCGAGAGCGAAGTTCTGCGCGGCCTGTGAACTCAGCATCAGGGTGGGTCCGTCTATCGTTACCCGGTCCGGGTAGGGGCTCATTTCCGTGCGCACGACGGCGGCGAGGTCGGCACCTTGCCAGTCTTTTTCAACCAGCAAGGCGTGCGTCTGCGCAAGGGAACGGAGGCGGTTCTTCACGGCCGTCTCCGCGTCTTTCACGGTGCGCTTGCCTGTAAAGCTCCTGGAGACAACCGACTGCACCACCGCGAACAAGTTCTTGGTGCGGTGGTGCAGTTCACGGGTCAACATGTCTTGCCGGGCCTCCACCTGCTTTCGCTCGCTAATGTCACGAGCAATCTTTGACGCCCCGGTGATCTTACCGCCCGCACCTTTGATGGGTGACACACTCAGCGAGATATCGATCAGACTTCCGTCCTTACGCAGGCGGATGGTTTCGTAGTGCTCAATGCGCTCGCCGCGTCGGATACGGCCGAGGATGTGAGGCTCCTCATCTTGACGCTCAGCCGGAATGAGGATCGTGACTGACTTGCCGATCATTTCGTCGGCCGAATAGCCGAAAAGTCGCTCCGCACCCGAATTCCAACTCATGATGATACCGTCGAGATTCTTGCTCAGGATGGCGTCATCGGAGGACTCGACGATAGCGGCAAGACGCTGCCCTATCTCTTCGGCACGCTTCCGCTCGGTAATGTCCACTAGCATGTTCACGGCACCGATCAGATTGCCGCAGGCGTCAAACAGGGGCGTGGGATAGGGAATGAAGTGAACGCGAGTTCCATCTGGCCGCTCCGCAATCGCTTCCATGCCTCTGATTGGACGCTTTTCCTTCAGCGCCAACGCCATCGGACATTCGTCATGTGGCAAGGGCGTGCCGTCAGGCCAATACAGCTTCCATGAGCCGCAGAACTTGTTCTTACTAAGCTCGGGAGGGCAGCCCCAAAGCGTGACGGCAGCTTCGTTGCTAAAGATGATCCGTCCCGTTGCATCAGTAATGTAGACGTCATCATTCTTCTCAATGTGACGGGGATGCTCGGGCACTAAACGCAGACATGCGGCCGCGCAGTCTTGTTGGCGGCGTTGTGCGCTGCGAATACTCCTGCTGCCACGACCGAGCCTGCGAATAAGCCTGCTGCGACGACAGAACCTGCAAAAGAGCCCGCTCCAAAGGCTAGTCCGCTTTACCACTCCTCGGCCGATGCTGCTCTGCGGAGGGAAAGCGACATCACGAACGCAATACACGAGAGGAAGCGTCCATGGCTGAATTTGTGAAGGTGGCGAGCACAAACGAGATCGCACCGGGCCAGGGCCGACTGGTGACTGTGAAGGGCAGAGACATCGCCCTGTTCAACGTCGATGGTAAATTCTTCGCGCTCAGCAATGCCTGTACGCACGACGAGGGGTCGATTCAGGGCGTCGCAGTTCACGTTTCACATAGCAACTTGCCGCCCGAGCTCCATGACGCGATCGCGAGGGAAATTGAAGACGTCGGTGACGTGGGGCGCATTTCTCAGCATTAAAGCGAATAAGGTAACCAACCACCGGGGTAAACCGCCACCGTCTTCACGAGCCACGATCGACTCAAGGCCAACGTAGTACGTGACATCTGACAGATCGATCGTACAGCCATGGGCTTTCAGACCCTGAAGTAGCCGCGGAATATCTGGCCTTTCCATAAATCCGTAGTGCGCAACCGCTCGCCAAAAGTTGGGAGCAACTTCGGCAAGAGAGAACCGTTCCTTTTCGGCGACCCGCGGTATCAATGCGGTCGTAATGGTGATCGCGACCACTTTTTGCTGGAGGGCCTTGGCGTGATCAACGTACCAGACGACAACAGGTGGCGTTTCCTGGAACGTGCGGGTCAGGAATATTGCCGTGCCGGCAGGACGCGGGATGCGTTTAGCAACAAGATCCGCCATGAATGTTTCTGTCGGGATGGCATTTTCTGCGATCCGTTCGGAGAGCGCCGAAATTCCTCGGTGCCAGATGTACATCACTGCGTATACGGCCAAGGCCAGCAGTATCGGTACGTACCCGCCTTGCGCAAACTTGGTGATATTGGCCAAGAAGAAAGTACTGTCCACGATGAAGAATGACCCGGCAACGAGCCCGCTAGTCAGAATGCTCCATCTCCAAATTTCGCGCATCGCCATGAACAAAAGCGCGGTGGTCATCAGCATCGTCGCCGAAACGGCAATCCCATAAGCTGCCGCGAGGTTGTCGGATCGCTTAAACGCGATCGCGAGCCCAATCGTCGCAAACATGAGCAGCCAGTTCACAGTTCCAACGTAGATTTGCCCATAACCCTCGTCGGAGGTTTGCGTAATTCGCATGTGCGGCAGCCAGCCCAGGCGTATGGCTTGCCGGGTCATTGAAAAAGCTCCCGTGATGATCGACTGGCTCGCGATAATCGTGGCGAGAGTAGCCAACGCAATCAGCGGCAACAGCAAGGAGCCCGGACAAAGACGGTAGAAAATGTTTTCTGGTGTGGCACCCTGGGCGAGAATGACAGCGGCTTGACCAGTGTAGTTCAAGGCGAGGCTGGGGAATACGATCAGGCACCAAGCGATGCGGATCGGCCGCGCACCGAAATGGCCCATGTCTGCGTAGAGAGCTTCCGCCCCCGTGACGCACAAGAATACGCCGCCCAAGACTAAGAAGCCCGCGTAGCCCCCGATCTTCAGATAGTGAACCGCATAGAGAGGATTTATCGCTGCCAGAACCGACGGATGCTGGGTGATGCCGTGAATGCCAAGCACAGCCATCGTTAGAAACCAAAGAGCCATTACGGGACCGAAGGCCCGGCCGATCCGCGCCGTTCCTTGTGGCTGGGCAATAAACAGCCCGGCGAGGATCACCACAGCAAGCGGAAGGACGTAGGTCTTCAAACCAGGCGCCACAATCTCAAGCCCTTCGAGCGCCGAGAGCACGGAGATGGCTGGAGTGATTGCGCCGTCGCCATAGATCAAAGCTGCGCCAAAGAGACCAACAGCGACGATGATCGGCAACTGCTGGCGTTCAACTCTGATGAGCGACATCAGCGCAAGGATGCCGCCCTCGCCGTCGTTGCTAATGCTCATGGCCACGCAAACATATTTGACCGTCACTACTATGGTGAGTGTCCAAAAGATTAGTGAGACTACACCGAGCAGCACTTCGGGAGTGGGAGCCCCGCCGGAGAGATCGATGACCGTCTTGAGCGTGTAGAGTGGGCTTGTACCTATGTCCCCGAAGACGACCCCGAGCGCCGCGAGACCCAACGTGGGAAGCCCCCCTTTGCGCGGATTGTCCGCATTCATGGTTGCGTTTTCGCCGTCGCGAGTGAGTCAGGAGAAGCCGCCATTGCCGAACCCACTAACTCCCATTCTCGGTGCTGCTCAGCTCTCCGCTCGAAATACGGCGAGTTCGGATCGGACCAAAGCGTAGCTTGATCCCAGCGCGTTATAGAACTGCTGACTGACTTACGCGAGTGGCCTTACTTACGCTCCTGATCACGCTGCCAATAAACGAACAGCACGGTGACGAGGGATATCGTGGAGGTCGCCATAGAAGGCCTCGACCATATGATCCACAAGCCGCGCGAGATTTACGTCGAGGAAGAGGGTGGCGAACTTTCGAGCCTCGAGGTCATCGATGCGGACGGTCGCCGGCAAATCATAAAGCTCAAGGA
>CAXMLT010000154.1:0-2762 GCA_964194245.1 uncultured Hyphomicrobium sp. | reverse complement strand
TACGACCATGGTCCGAATTTTCCGGGTCCACTTCAGACATTGAGTCATGACCGCTTCAATCAGGCGGGGCCCCTTTTGCGCCAGCGCCTTTTCCAGTTCCCGCCCAAGCGCCTCCGCAGAATCGGCGGAAGCAGACGGGATACCGAAGCCCTCACCGATCTTCACCCAATCCAGATGTGGACGATTCAAGCTCGTCATTGAGCGGGCAATCGGTCCCACCTCGTTTACGCCCGCTCGCAACAGCTCCACGTTCAGGATGTTGTAACTCCGGTTGGAGCCGATGATGGTCACGACGTCCAGATTCTCTCTCGCCTGAGTCCAGAACGCCTGCACGGTGTACGCCCCGCATCCGTCTGACTGGTAGTTGATCACCTTGCGATCGGGACAGGCAATGGCAGCCCCCGTTGCCGCGGCCGGACCTTCGCCGATGGCACCGCCGGTGAGCATCAGGTGGGTGAAGCGCGGCGCGCGCGTCGAAGCATCGAAATAAGGTTCCCCAACGGTTAGAGCCTCGTCCATGACGATGCAGTTTGCCGGCTGAAGGCGCGCGATCACTGTGCAAACGGTTTGAGCGTTTAGGTCACCTGTCGGCATGGCGGGTGGCACAGCGGGCACCGGAGCGACGAGGTCCGGCGCGTTTAGTTCGGCCACCAGTGCTGCGAGTGCAGCCGGAGCATCCTCCATGGGCCCGGCGAGCATCACAGTCTGTTCTTCCTCGGTCAGATAGCTGGGCAACCCCGGATACCCGAAGAAGGCGACAGGCCGCCGAGTGCCGGCAAGGACGACATGCTTGTAACGCCGGGTGAGCGCTAGTGCTTGATCGGCGAAATAGGGCAGCCTTGTCGCCACGGGCAGCTCGCCGCCGCGCTCCATCCGAGCAAAGAAGGTATCGCAGAGCAGGTGTGCACCTGTGGCGGTAGCAATCCGCCCGGCGAGCTTCATGCCCGTTTCCGACAGCGCCTCTCCCCCGAGCAATATGGCTGAAGTGCCTGACTTCAGCGCCGACGCGGACTGCTCTACTTGCGCCGACGAATAGGTCTTCCTCGGGTGAGCGCGGGGTGTGGGACTGTCGCTGCTCGCCTCGCCTGTTTGTGAATCGTGCGGCACAATTAGAGTGGCAACACAGCCGCCATTCCGTGCCGTGCCCTCGATCGCGCCAGCCAGGTCGACCGCGACCGTACTGGCCGCTTGGTTCTTTTTGACGTAATCGCTGACCGTGCGGGCGATCGCCAAAACGTCTGTCGCCAGAAGCGGATCGGCAGGCACGTGCCAAGTGGCATGTTGGCCAATCACGTTCAGCACCGGCGTGAAGGCCCGACGGGCGTTGTGCAGATTGGTGAGCCCGTTGGCGAGGCCCGGCCCGAGGTGCAGCAAGCACATGGCCGGTTTGCCCGCCATTCTTCCGTAGCCGTCGGCCGCGCCAGTCGCGACATTCTCGTGCAGGCAGAGGACGCCGCGCAGGCCGGGCACCGAATCGAGCGCCAGCACAAGCGGCATCTCGGTAGTGCCAGCATTGGAGAAACACACCTCGATACCGTGGCGAACGGCGGTCGCGACCAGGGCTTCCGCGCCGTTCATGATGCTACCGCTGTGGGGCGCAGGGGGGCCCGCTGCTCATAGCTCGCTCCTCACGAGCAAGTCCCGGGATCGCAACGCCCGCCAGCTCGAACACGATGAGCGCGAGCGCAGACCAGGCGGCCGGTAAGACTCCTCCGATCCCGCAGACCCAAGCTAGCGGGCCGCTGATAACCGTTGTCTTGCCGTTGCGCGAGATGACGATCGCGCCCCTAGTCCTCTCAGCCAATTCGGCCTCTCCGAAGGTTCTCAGCGGCGACCGAAGAATTTGAGCAGGAAATCCAGGCGACTTCCGGCGGGAGTCGCGATACGTCAATGACTTCACTCCTTAACAAGCCGCCAGAGGCATTTAACATGGGGGCGTTGAACACCGCCAACACCCAGATCATACGCGGGCCGCGATTCCATAGCGACGGCCGTAGTTACGTCGGTGACCATCGGAGGTGAACTCCCTTGCGATGACGATTTCGAACGGAGGGTAATCAGGGGGTCAAACTCCAACATTTTTAACATCTGCCGCTCTGACTCGCGATGCGCGATTTAGTGCCGCTCCCTCCCGGTGCGCAGGGTAATCTCAGGGTACCGCGTTTTCAGCGCGTCATAGCGCCAAACTTACCCGACTGGAAATCAAGCATCGCTTGCTTGATCTCGCCCACGGTATTCATGACGAACGGACCCTGGGCGACCACCGGCTCGTTAATGGGTGCACCGGAGAGGATCAACACCTTCGCGTCAGTGTTAGCCTCGACGGTCACAGAGCCACCATTGCGGTCGAACAGTATGACCTCTGCCTCGACCGCGGTCTCGGTGCCGTTCACTTCGACCTCGCCCGCGAGCACGACGATGGCCAGCGTATGGCCCTCCGGCAGCGCTAACACCGCGCGGTGGCGTGCCTTCAGTCGAACGTCCCAGACATCAATGGGTGTGAACGTGCGTGCTGGTCCTTTGTGCCCATCGTAGTCACCGGCGATGACGCGGACAGTGCCCACGCCGTCGGGCAAGCCGACAGTCGGGATGTCTTTGTCGAGAAGCGTCTGGTAGCCCGGCGGCACCTTCTTGTACGTGGCGGGCAAGTTCACCCAGAGCTGAACCATCTCGAAGTTCCCGCCTTTAGCTGCGAATGTAGGCGAGTGGTACTCCTCATGCAGAATGCCCGAGGCGGCCGTCATCCACTGCACGTCGCCGGG
>CAXMLT010000153.1:0-2638 GCA_964194245.1 uncultured Hyphomicrobium sp. | reverse complement strand
CCCGCCGCAGCGTCCCACACCTGCGCGTCCCGTCAGCCGGCAGGAGCGCGTGCGCATCTGCTTCGGCTTCGAAGGGGCTGCCTGGGACGAGGAGAAGGTGCTCGACCGCTTCGAACTGCTCTACGAGGCGGGCCTCGTAGAGGAGTCAAGCCGCGACGGGCGCGAAGCAGCCCGCCAGTGGAGCGATCGTCCGCGACTCGGTGCGTCAATGCGGTTCGATCATCGACGCGTTCTTGCGACCGCCATCGGCCGCGTGCGCGCCAAGATCAAATACCGCCCCGTGATCTTCGAGCTGATGCCGGATGAGTTCACGCTGTTTGAGCTGCAGAGGACAGTGGAGGCCATTCTCGGCCCGCATCTGCACAAGCAGAACTTCCGCAGGCTTGTCGAGGGGGCGGGACTGGTCGAGCCGACGGGGGAGGTCAAGATGCGGACCGGGGGACGGCCCGCAAAGCTTTACCGCTTCCGCCGTGAAGTTCTGCTCGAACGGCCGGCGCCGGGGGTCCGTGTGAAGCCCGGCAAAGCTTGAACGCCCAAAGCGCTGCGGGGAGCGCTCGGTGCGCATCGGGGGATTGAACGCCTAAGGGGGTTTCCGAATTTTCCAGGCTGGCCAGGCATCAACAGATGCCGTAGTCTTATTACGAGCTTGGAATACTCAAAGTGAGCATTATGTAGCACCTACCGGCTTCATCGCCGGCCCTTTTGACGGCCTAGAAATGCTCAAGAAGAGCATACTTGGGAGAGGAAGCGATGGACAATTTCGAGCTGCGCACTGAGCGGGCCCCCGGCCGCCGCGCGCCGGCCCGAATGCCGGCGCCGGTGACGTCGCCGGCCGCGCTCCCCCCCTTCACGCCGGAGCTGGTCGCCGAGATGGCACCGCTTTACGCGCGCGTGAAGCACATCGTCACCCCGATGGAGTGGCCGCACTACGCGCCGCTGATCAAGGCGATCAACGAGCTCAAGAAAGAGCGCAACGCGGTGATCCTCGCGCACAACTACATGACGCCGGAGATCTTCCACTGCGTCGGCGATTTCCAGGGCGACTCGCTGCAGCTCGCCAAAGAGGCTGCACGCACGACCGCTCAGGTGATCGTGCAGGCCGGCGTGCACTTCATGGCCGAGACCTCCAAGCTCCTCAACCCTGACAAGACCGTGCTGATCCCGGATTTGCGCGCTGGCTGCTCACTCGCGGCGTCGATCACGCCTGCGGATGTGCGCATGCTGCGCGAGGCCTATCCGGGCGTTCCCATCGTTACCTACGTCAACACTTCCGCCGCGGTGAAGGCCGAGTGCGATATCTGCTGCACCTCCTCCAACGCGGTGAAGATCGTCGAGAGCCTCGGCGCGCCGCGCGTCCTGCTCATCCCCGACGAGTACCTTGCGAAGTACGTGCAGACCAAGACCAAGGTTGAGATCATCGCCTGGAAGGGCCACTGCGAGGTGCATGAGCGCTTCACGGCGCGGGACATCGCCGACATCCGCGCGGCCGATCCCGGCACGCGCATAATCGCCCATCCCGAGTGCCCGCCCGAGGTCATCGAGGCCTCCGACTTTACCGGCTCGACCTCGGCGATGATCAACTGGGTGAAGACCAACCGGCCGAAGAAGGTCGCGCTCATTACCGAGTGCTCGATGGCCTCCAACGTCGCCGTCGAGACGCCCGACGTCGAGTTCATCCGGCCGTGCAGCCTGTGCCCGCACATGAAGCGCATCAGCCTCGAGAACATCTACCTCGCCTTGCGCGACATGCGCCACGAGGTGACAGTCGATCCGGCGGTCGCCGCGAAAGCGCGCCGCGCGGTCGAGCGCATGGTCAACCTGACGAACTGAAGCCCGCGGCCGATCCCTTCGGGGGTCGGCCTCAGCGCTCGTGAGCACCGCCATGGCCTCAAGCGTCAGCCGCTCCCCACGATTCGCCTCGGCAACCGACGAGAGGCTCGGCGCCCACGGCGACGTGGTGATCGTCGGCGGCGGCCTTGCGGGCCTGTTCACGGCGCTGAAGCTCGCGCCTATGCACGTGACCGTGCTCGCCGCGGCGCCGCTCGGCGAAGGGGCCTCCAGCAATTGGGCGCAGGCTGGCATCGCCGCCGCCGTCGGCCCCGACGACAGCCCGGATTTGCATGCGGCCGACACCCTCGCTGCCGGCGCGGGCATCGTCGATGAGCGCGTCGCGCGCTTCGTCACGGAAGAGGCGCCCGCCTGCATCGACGATCTCGTCGCCTATGGCGTTCCCTTTGATCGCAACGCTGAGGGGCACTTCTCGCTGAGCCGCGAGGCCGCGCACTCGCGCCGCCGCATCGTACACGTCTCCGGCGACCGGTCCGGCGCCGCCATCATGCGCGCGCTGATCGCAAAAGTGCGCGCGACGCCGTCGATCCGCGTGCTCGAAGGCTACGAGGCCGACGAGCTCATCGTCTCCGGCGGCCGCGTCGAAGGCGTGCGCCTCCTGCGCCCGGCCGCGTTCGGCAACGGCGCCTACGAGTTCTTCCCCGCCTGTGCGGTCGTGCTGGCGACCGGCGGCGCCGGCGGTCTCTTCGCCATCACCACCAACCCCGGCTATGCGCGCGGCGAGGCGATCGCCATGGCCGCCCGCGTCGGCGCGGTGATTGCGGACGCCGAGTTCGTGCAGTTCCATCCC
>CAXMLT010000152.1:0-6992 GCA_964194245.1 uncultured Hyphomicrobium sp. | reverse complement strand
GCCTCTCTGCAAGCTATTCGGGTGGATGCGAAGCGTGCGCTGGCAACGGCACACGCAGGCTGACGCGTTCTGGATTTCTATGTCGGCGCGGAGAGTATCCCACCTGGGGGCCCTCGCTCATCGTTGCAGACAGGTAGGCGCCGGTGGCTGAGCCATCAGCGAAAAGGCGGTTGTAGGGGCGACCGGCCGGGCCGCCGCCGCCGGGCACACGCGCGCAATTGTCCATTGCGCCGTAACGGCGGCTATACCCTACGCCGCATATGTCGTGGCGGCTTTACGTCCTCTTTCAGCATGCCGATGCAGTGTACGGAGTATGTACACCGGCAACCAGGGGACCCCCTCATGACGACGCATGCGCAACTGTTGGCCGCCGGTCGCGCCCCCGTATCCGCAATCGACGTGGAGATCGCCGCCGTCGCCACGGCCGTGCCGGAACACGTAAACGGGCAGCAGGAGATCTCCGAGCGCGCGCACAAGCTCTATCCGCAGTACGCCCGCCTCGAAGCGCTCTACACCAACACGGGCATCGAGCGGCGCTACTCGGTCGAGCCCAAGGACTGGTACCTGCGGACGCACACCTGGGAAGAACGCACCCAGTCCTACCAGCGCCACGCGCTCCCCCTGCTGGAGCGGGTCGCGGCGCAAGCGGTGGCCGAGGCGGGGCTTTCGCTGCGCGACATCGACGCCATCGTCACCAACACGATCACCGGCCTCGCCATCCCGAGCCTCGAGGCCCGGCTCATGAACCGCCTCGCTTTCCGTCCCAACGTCGAGCGGCTGCCGATCTTCGGGCTCGGCTGCGGCGGCGGCGTCGCCGGCCTCTCGCGAGCGGCGCGCATGGCGCAGGCGAGACCCGGTTCGAACGTGCTGTTCCTGACCATAGACCTGTGCTCGCTCTGCCTGCGCATCAACGACCCGAGCCTCACCATGTTCGTCGCTGGCGCGCTGTTCGGCGATGGAGCGGCCGGCCTCGTCCTGCGCAGCCATGGCGGAGAGAGCCGCGGATCGGGGTCTGCCGCGAGCAAGCCGCTAGCCCGGGTCAGGGCGATCGGGGAGTACTTTTGGTCCAACACCGAGCACATCATGGGCTGGGACATCAAGGACGACGGCTTCGGCATCGTGCTGAGCCCAGAGCTGCCAACCTTGATGCGCGAGCGCCTGGGCGAGGCGGTGTTTCCATTTCTCGCGCGCGAGGGGCTGGCGCTCGAAGACTTCGACGGCTTCCTGCTGCACCCCGGCGGCAGCAAAGTGCTCACGACCGCCGAGGCCGCGCTCGGGCTTTCGCGCGACCGGCTGCGCTACTCCTGGGACGTCCTGAAGAATTACGGCAACATGTCCTCGGCAACGGCAATGTTCGTGCTCAAGGTGGCGCTGGCCGACGGCGCGCGCGGGCGCTTTCTGCTCGCGGCTTTCGGACCGGGATTTTCCGGCTACTTTGTCGTGCTCGAGCTCTGAGCGCCGGCGCCGCGCGATGACCACCAGCGAATCCGCAATCGTGATGGCCATCATCCTGACGTCGGCGATGATGCTGCCGGCGCTGCGCCAGCAGCTACGCACCGACCGCGCGGGCGTGATCAAGACGCTGAAGCTCGCCGGCGTCTATCTCATCTACGTCATCGCCGGCATCGCCTTCGTGCTGCTCCGCGTTTACTTCAACCCGCACACCAACGGGCTGGCAGTGCTGGTCTTCCTGCTCGCCTGGATCCTCTACGGCGTGCTGTGGCTGACGCGGACCGTGCCGCGCTATCGCGAGATCCCGGGCTGGATCGACAAGCGCTTCACCGTGCTCGATGGCGTGCTGGTGGCGATCATTGCCGTGAGCGCCTGGTATTGCATTCGCTGAGCGCGGCACCCGTTTGGGCTCTATCGGCACGACGCGCTGCCGAAACTCGCAACAGTTATCTATGTCTCCAGCTTAAGGCTCCCGCTTAAGTCGTAGTGGAGCTTCCATTTTCCGTGCATCGCCATTCTTTTGCCGCGAGTTTGCTGCGCCTTAGACAGCAGCGGGGACCGAAATCGACACGACCGACGAGATATCCGGGGGGATGTCATGACCGTTCCCGCTCGGCGCCTGAGCGCCCAGACGGTGGATTCCGATCTCGACGACGATGACGACGACGATTTCGCAACCGGGGAGTTCTACTCGGGCGAGAGGGTCTGTCCGCCGCCGGAGCGCACGGGCGGCAGCGTGCTGCGGGGCATTATCTCCATCCTCATCGCGCTCGGCGGGGGCTGGGCGCTCATAACCTATCAGGCGACGTGGCGACCCTGGCTCGCGACCGAGCTCGCCGCCGTGGCGCCCATGATCGCTCCGCAATCGCCGGGGCCGCTCGCGACCGCTGCCGTCGTGCCTCCGCCGCTGCCGACAACGACGATCGCGTCGCCGCGACCGCCGGCCGGCGATCCGGTACCGGCAGCCAAGCCCGAGCCGCCCGCCGCCGAACCGACCGCGTCCGTGGAAACGGCCTCCATCGAATCGACCGAGCCTGCGCCCGCCGCCGAGCCGCTGCCTCCGCCACCGGTCGATCCCGCCGACCCCTACCAGAAGCGCGCTGCCGCGGTCGGGTTGCATCCCAAGCTGTCGCGCGTGCTGCTCGCGCGGCTTTCGGCGACCGACTACCGCAACGCCGGCGTCGCCATCGAGACCGCCGTGGCGAAGACGCCCGACACCGCGACCTTCGTCTGGCCGCGTCAGCGCACGCCGGAGCTGGCGCTGTTCCAGGTCCACTTCGTGCCAGGCGCGGCGCCGCACTGCCGCCGCTACGTCGTGACGGTGACGAAGGACCGCTGGTCGACGACGGCCGCGCCGATGGAAAAGTGCGGTTCGAACGTGGCGGCAGGCAAAGGCAAGTGAGTATGCTCTAGTCTGGGTCCGCGTGGAGCGGACGGGGGACCAGGACGATGAGCGACGCCACACCGGAGGCCGCAGCCGCAGCGGACGCCAAGGGCAACGATGCCGTCTGGCCCTTCTTCGCGCTCTATGCCGTCATGTGGGCCGGCATGATCGGCACGAGCCTCAACACCGACGCAATAAAAGCCGATTACAGCCCGGCCGTTATCTTGGGATTCGCGCTCGTTCTCGGCATCGTCGTCTTCTTTGCCGCTGCCCGCTTCCGGCGTCGGGCGCTGTTCGACTTCGGCCATTCCTCGCACATCGGCAACCTGGCGTGGCATGTGTTCATCGTCACCGGCATCGTCTTCATCTGCTACCTGTTCTTCCTGTCCATCGTGCAGATTGAGGTGCTCCCGTTCGGCGCGGCGATCTTCGACGCGAGCTGCGCCACGATCAGCCAGCGCGACACGGCGTTCTTCGTCTGGGAGGCGATGGCGAAGGGCGCATTCAAATTCTTCGCGCGGTATCTGCCCGTGCCGACCGAAGCCTGCGCGCCGGCCGTGAGCTGGGCGGCTACGATCACGGCGCAATTCATTCGCTGGTTCACGGCACTGGTGGTGGTCTGGTACGTCGTCAGCTTCGCCAAGGCCTGGTATCAGCGTCTGCGACGCGCGAAGGCAAGCAATCCCGTATCTCCTTGAGCCAGCCTGGAAGACCCGACATGAAACCCGACGGCGCCATTCCCGACGGCTTGATCGCGAGTCCCAGCACCTTGCCTCCCAAGGAGACAATGGATCGGCTGGCAGCGGCGGTCGGCCGGCGCGGGATGACCGTGCTCGCCCGCATCGACCACGCCGGAGCCGCGCGGGCTGCCGGCCTGGACTTGCGGGCAACCGAGGTTCTGATGTTCGGCAATCCGAAGGGCGGAACGCCGCTCATGCAGTCGGCGCAAACGGCCGGCATCGATCTGCCGCTCAAGGCGCTCGTCTGGCAGGACGCGGAAGGCCGCACGTGGGTCGGCTACAATGATCCGGGCTGGATCGCGGTCCGCCACGGCATCGCCGACGCGTCAGAGACGATCGCCGCGATGCGCGCGGCACTCGCCGCCATCGTCGGCGAAGCGACCAACCACGAGCACCCCAAATAGGCCATGTCTACGCGCCTTTGCGGGCGCGCCGGGCAATGAATCCTCGACTTTGGGCGGATTTGGGCGCACGCTCGATCCATCATCGGCCCGATCAATAAAGGCACCGGTGGCTGAGAGACATCGTGAGCTCCCGCCTGCAAGCATGGAGGGAGAATGATGGCTCCGTTCAAGGAAATTCCCGAAGGCATGAGTCCGGCGACGGTCGAGATGCTCGACCGGGCCTTCTCGGCCACGTGGCACGAGCTGCAGCTGCGCGATGGCGCCGCGGCTTCCAGCGAAGCCGATAGATCGACGCGCGCCGCGATCGCCAAGTCGATCCTGGATCTCGGCGCTACCGGCGTCCGCGACCAGCGGCGACTGAAGCGGCATGGCCTGCACGCGGCCGACCAGGCCGCGCAGCGCACGGCCGTCGACGTGGCCGAGTGAGGCCGCGCGGTTCGATTGCCGGATGAAGAAAAAGCACGCGTCAGCGACACGAGAGCTGACGAATAACAGAGGGTTCAGAGGAGGCGCACTTGGCTAAAGGTCAGATCAGATCGAACCGCGAGATCAGGAAGCCCAAGAAGAACGCAGCAGCAAAAGCGAAGGGACCGGCCCTGACCTCGGTGACGTCTGCGTTCGCGACGCCGGTCAAGGCGGGCAAGAAGAGGTAGGTGTCGCGTTTGCGCCGGGATCAGTCCTCCTGGCTCATCGTCAGTGCAGCCCGGCGGTCGCTCGGCTTCAACTTGAGGAACAGCGCGCGCGCGGCCTTGATGTCCCGCACGCTGCCGCTCTCGGCAGCCGCCCGCAGCGCAACCGTCGTCGGGTGATCCGCGCCGCAGATGAAGGCCAAGGCCTTGGCCAGGCGTCCGAGCGCGGCGCGGTCGTTCGTAGGCTCGTCCATCGAAGATCCTTTGCAGAGATGCGGGGGTCAATGAGCTGAAGGCTACCACAAACGCGGGATGCTCGGCCCTGCATCCCGCCAATAGCAACATAGGAAAGAGGTGAGTATGGCAGTCCACACGCAACAGCGCGGCACCAAGCGAACGTGCCAGAACGAGGAGTGCGGCGCGCGCTTCTACGATCTCATGCGCAGCCCCATCAAGTGCCCGATCTGTCAGTCCGCCTTCATACCGCCCCCCGTGCGCGAGATTTCGCTGGAGAGCCCGGTCAAGAAGCCGCGCAGTCCATTCCATCGCCCGAGCCTGCAGCCGGCGGTAGTGGCCGAGGCGGTCGAAGTGGTGGCCGCGGACGATGCCGACGAGGCCGATACCAAGATCGACGCGGAAGAGTCCGATTCCGTTCTCGAGCTCGAGGAAGACGACGGCGAGGTCATCGTCGACCCGTCCGTTACCGAAAGCGAGAAGGGGTGAGCCCAAACCCCGGCGGCCGATCGGATCCGCAATTCAACTCCAACCTTTGGTGACCGAGGTGCTTCATATCCGATCCGCCCTTCCTCTTCTCGCGTTCGGCGCGCTTGGAGCGGGCATTTCGGTTGCCAGCCTACTTTTAAGCTCGACCAACGGCTCGCCGTCCGCCTTCGGGCGGCTGGTCGCCGAGCCGCTCCCCAACGTCGTCTTCGTCGCGGCGGCGGGCTTCGGCGTGGGGGCCCTGGTCGCGGTGGTGTGGTCGCTCGCCTCGCGGCTCCTCGCGCAGGCGCCATCGACGTGATCCGGCGCGAAAAGTCGGCGTGAATCCGGCATCAAAAGGAGTATGGCCGAAACCGATTCCGCGGCACTCCGCCGCTCGCACGGCTCCCCTTGCCCAAAATGGCCGCAAACCTCACTTCTGATGGTTGTTGCTGCCACACCATTTGGCGCCTAAGCCAGAACCGTCCCGGGATCGGATTGGCGGTAAGCAGAGTTTAGGTTTCAGTCGCTAAATTGGGTCTCCCGCTTCCAAACGGACCATATCGCAAGGGTTCAGACATGATCGCCGCTCGGCCGACCAAAGCTCGGCTCGCCGCTCTCCCAGTCGCCGCCATCTCCCTGCTCGCCGCCGTGAGCTTTGCCGATCCCGCCGCCGCGCGACGCGGGCAGCCAGATCCGGACGAGCCGCAATCGACGCAAGTCACGCGGCCCATGAGCACGCCGCTCCTAGCGCTCGTTTCGCTGAAAGATCAGCGGGTTACCATCTACGACAAGGACGGCGCCATTTTGCATTCGCCGGTCTCCAGTGGCCAGACCGGCTACGAGACGCCGGTCGGCATATACTCGGTGTTGCAGAAAGAGGCCGAGCACTACTCCAACCGCTACGATGACGCGGCCATGCCGTTCATGCAGCGCATTACCTGGACGGGCGTCGCGATGCACGCGGGCGCGCTGCCGGGCTATCCGGCTTCGCATGGCTGCATTCGCCTGCCCCATGAGTTCGCCGAACGGCTGTTCCCGCTGACCAAGCTCGGCCTGCGTGTGGTTGTCTCGCGCTACGATGTGGCGCCAACGACAATGACGCATCCGTTGCTGTTCAAGCCGGCGCCGCTCGCAGACGCACCCGCGGTGCTGACGAAAACGTCGCAACAGGTCGCGGCGAGCGAGACCGAGGACCAGATGAAGCTCGGCGCGCCGCCTCCGGCCGACCTGCCGCCGGTGCTTGCCAACCGCGCGGCGCAGTTGCAAGCGATCGTCGCGGCCAAGTCCGCGCAAGCCGACGAGGCGGGCAAGAAGGCGGACGCCGCGCGGCTCATCGCCAAACAGAAATCCGCCGAGCGGGCGACTGCCATGAAAGCTCTGCGCGTCGCCGAAACAGCGAAGAAGCGCGCTGGGGGGGACGTCGCCGACGCCGACCACGATCTTTCCAAGGCGACCTCGGACGCGGCGAAGCAGAAAGCCCAGGCGGATAAGGACAAGGCCACCGCCAAGCTCGCCGAGACGACCGCGAAGTTCGAGGCTGCCAAGGCCGAGTTCCAGCCGAAGATCGACGACTACGAGCGGTCGGTCGCCGACGCCAAGGCCGCCGAAGCCACCCGGACGGCGCTGATCGCGGAGGCCCATGGCGCCCAGCGTAAGATGTCGCCGGTGTCGGTGTTCATCA
>CAXMLT010000151.1:0-3085 GCA_964194245.1 uncultured Hyphomicrobium sp. | reverse complement strand
CTCGTCAACAACGCCGGCATCTTCGAGCCCAAGGCCTTCGTCGAGATCCCCGATACGGAATGGACCCGCTTCTTCGAGGTGAACGTCATGTCCGGCGTGCGCCTGTCGCGGGCCTACCTGCCCGGCATGCTTGAGCGCAACTGGGGCCGCATCATCTTCATCTCCTCGGAATCGGGTCTGCAAATCCCCAAGGAAATGATCCACTACGGCCTCACCAAGACCGCGCAGCTCGCTCTCTCCCGCGGGCTCGCCGAGACCACCTCGGGCACGGGCGTGACGGTCAACGCCGTTCTGCCCGGGCCCACCCGCTCCGACGGAGTGGAGGATTTCCTCGTCAGCCTGGCGAAGGAGGCCGGTCAATGGCCCGACGAGTTCGCCAAGGGCTTTGTCAAGACGCTGCGCCCGAGCTCGCTGCTTGAACGCTTTGCCACCGTCGAGGAGGTCGCAAACATGGTAGTCTATGCCGCCTCGAAGGAAGCCTCCGCCACCAATGGCGCGGCCCTTCGGGTCGATGGCGGCGTGGTGCGCTCCATCGCTTGAGGACGCGGATATATTCGAAGGTGGCAAGCCATGAGACGCTTGTTGGGGCCATTGGTGGCGCTGTTGGCTGCGGCCCCTGGCGCCGGCACCCAGGCCTATGAGCAAGGCCTCTGCTACGAGACGATCGGCTGCGTGCAGGACCGCCTTATCAACCAGCGCGACGCCGAGAAGCTCGGCTGCGACCAGCTCTGGACCGTGCGTAACGGCATCTATGCGGTGCGCGGGTACTGTTTCAGGACTGAGCGCGGCAAGGCGAACTTCAGCAACGACGGCTGCAATTTCGATGACGAAGCCGAGGTGCCGCTCAACGACTACGAGCGCGCCAACGTGAAGCTCATCCGTGAACTCGAGCAGCGCCGCAACTGCGGATAAGCGGCGGCAATGATCGCCAATGAGACGTAGCCCGACGCGACGTGCACGCTCGGCCTAAGCATCCGTATCTCCGCGCGAATCAGGTTTTTCCGGCGGCCGCGTCGGTAACATGAATGCTGCCTGCATTGGGCATTCAGATCGAGTTCAACGCGTGCCCTCCATCTTCCCGCCATCACACACCGAGGCTTGGCCGACAGGTGCAGCGCCTCCCAACCGAGGAAGAGGAGTTAGCCATGAAAAAGATTGCTCTCATCGCGACGGGCCTGCTCATCGCGACCAGCGCTGCGGCGTCCGCCAACGGCATCGACGCCACGAAGGACCGCCAGGCCGACCGCATCGAGCACGGCCGCGAGACCGGCAGGATCACATGGACCGAGGGCCTCAGGCTGCGCGCGGAGCAGCGCCGGATTGCGCGCACCGAGGCGGAGTATGAGGCGAAGGGCTACTTGACGAAGTCCGAGCGCCGCGATCTGCGGGATCGCCAGGATACGGCAGCTGAGCACATCAGCGAGGAGAAGAACAACGGCTGGAGCCGTGTGTGGTGGTTGCCGCGCGTCGGCAAGTAATAGCGCCCACGACGTCCTCCAATTGCGATCGTTCCTGGGGCTGCCGCGAGGCGGCCCCCTTTTTTGCTGCCGGCGGCTGCTGATGCCGCGCGGCAACACCTTGCCGGGGGACGATTTGAATGCCCCGAAGCGAGGCGACCGTTAGCCAATTGGTAAGGGCGCCGACCCTAGTCTCGCCGGCAGGGAATTCGTCGCGGAGATGGGGTTTCGCAATGGGCGCGTTGGGGTGGCTTCCGGTCGAGGAAATCATTCGGAGCGGCAGCATCCGGGATGTCGACGTTCTGCGCCTGCGGGGCGCTTTGCATGGCGACGGCATTGCCTCCGCCGACGAGGCTGAATTGCTGTTCCGGCTCAATGAAGCCTGCCCCTCGCAGCACCCGGCGTGGGCCGATTTCTTCGTCGAAACCCTGACCGATTACGTCGTCGACCAGTCGGAGCCGGAAGGTTATCTGACGACCGACGACGCCAAGCGCCTGATCGACCGCGTTACCAACGGCGGCCGCTCGCCCCGCAAGGTCGAGCTAGATCTCGTCGTCAACGTGCTCGACCAGTCGCGCTGGTCGCCGGTCAGTCTGTCCCGCTTTGCGCTGGAGCAGGTGAAGCGCGCGGTCATCGACGGCAATGGGCCGCTGCGGACCGGGCAGGAGACCGTCCGGGGCACTATCCGCGAGCCCGAGGTCGAGCTCGTCCGCCGCATCCTCTACGCCTTCGGCGGCGACGGCAGCGTGGCCGTTACGCGCGCCGAGGCGGAGGTTCTTTTCGACATCAACGACGCCATTGCCGACCCCACGGCCAATCCCGCCTGGGCCGACCTCTTCGTCAAAGCCATCACCAACGTCGTCATGGCGGCCTCTGGCCGGTCCGTGCCGACACGGGAGGAGGCGCTGCGCCGGGATGCCTGGCTGATTGAGCGGGGCGAGCTTTCGCCGACGGCCGTTCTCTCGGCTATGGTGCGCTCGAGCCTCGACGCCGTATGGAGCGCCTATCAGGACCAGTCCCCGGAGGCGCGGGCCGTTGCCCGGCTCGAACACCAGCGCATCGAGATCATCACCAACGAGGCGATCACCGAGGCCGAGGCAGGCTGGCTGTGCGAGCGCATCGGGCGCGACGGGCGCTTGACGCCCAACGAGGCCGCGCTCGTCGCCTACCTCAAGCAGGAAAGCCCGGCCATGCATCCCGACCTGCAGGCAGCGGTCGACCGGCTCGCCAATGCCGCGTGAAATGCCGACCTAAAGCGACCAATCGCGCCATTGCGCCGTCTTTCGCGAAGCCTACCGTGGGCCGCTGCGGCGCCAAGCGGTCAATCTTTGGTCATTTGCCCTCGTGCCGCACGGCTCACGCCTGTTTACGACACGTTTGCGGCCGTCTAGAACGAAGCCACCAATGACCGGCGCCCATCAGGCGCCCGCCAGCAGGGCAACCAGCGACAATGTTCACAAAGATCCTGATCGCCAACCGCGGTGAGATTGCTTGCCGCGTCATCAAGACCGCGCGGAAAATGGGGATCAAGACGGTGGCGGTCTATTCCGATGCCGATCGCGATGCTCTCCACGTCGAGATGGCGGACGAGGCGGTGCACCTCGGACCTCCGCCCGCCGCGCAGTCCT
>CAXMLT010000150.1:0-2679 GCA_964194245.1 uncultured Hyphomicrobium sp. | reverse complement strand
ATCGAGCACGCCGAGCGCTTCGGCCTCGCCCAGTTGCATCAGCTGCGCGGGCGCGTCGGCCGCGGCTCGCGCGAGAGCTTTTGCATGCTGCTGTACAAGGCGCCGCTCGGCGAGACCGCAAGGCAGCGCCTGGAAATGATGGAGCACACCGAGGACGGCTTTCTCATAGCGGAAAAGGATCTCGAACTGCGCGGCGGCGGCGAGATGCTCGGCGCGCGCCAGAGCGGCGAGCAGGGCTTCCGCATCGCCGAGGTGCCGAACTTCGAGATGCTGCTGACGGCCGCGCGCGACGATGCCCGCCTCGTGCTGGCGAGCGACCCGCAGTTGGCGAGTGAGCGCGGGCGGGCGCTGAGGACGCTGCTCTACATCTTCGAGTGCGACGAGGCCGTGCGCCTCTTCCGCGCCGCTTAACTGACGTAGGGTCAGCTCGGCTTGATCATCGGGGGGCGCGTCTTGCCCGTGCGCGCCTGATCGGCGAGCTCCTTCAGCTTCGCCTGGCTCTCCGGAGTTACCATGCCACCCGAGATGACCACCTTGGCGGCGTCCTCGATGCTCATGTCGAGAAAGATGACGTTGCGCCGCGGCAGGAAGCAAACGAACCCCGTCGGCGGCACGATGCCGGTCGGCATGAAGACGCTTAAGAGGTCGCTCTCCCCGCCGGGCTTCACGGCGCCGACCTCACCCGTCGTGTCGCCCGTCACGAACACGATCGACCACAGCCCCTTGGAGGGAAATTCAATAAGCCCGACCTTCTGGATCCCCTGGCCGGGGCCGGTCGCGGTAATGACGGATTCGAAAATCTGCTTCAGCGCGCGGTAGACGTTGCGCACGATCGGCATGCCGCCGACCATCTGCTCGCCGAACGAGATGAGTGTCCGACCCAGCAGGTTGGCCGCGAGCGCCCCGATGAGCGTCAGCGCCACGATGCCGACGACAAGGCCGAAGCCCGGGACTGGAAACGGCAGATAGGTATCCGGCAGATAGGCTGTGGGGAGGAACGGCTTGATCCAGGCATCGGTGACGTTGATAAACCACCAGGCGAAGTAGAGCGTGATGGTCACGGGCCCGACGATGACGAGGCCGGTGAGGAAGTAGTTGCGCAGCCGCGCCCCAAGGTGCCAGCCCGGCGGCCTGTCCTCTTTCGCGAGCCGCCGCAGGCCAACCCGCAGCTGCGAGGATGGACTTCCCGGCGGGCCCTCCTCGTTCCGATTTTGGTCGTTCATGCGGCGATCCACAGGTGCTGGCCTGCCCGACCGCGCACCTTGCGGAGCCGGCCGGTACAATCTTCCCACGGTTCGCCGCGGATAAGAAGAGACGAGCGCTAAAGGTAGAGGTGCCGGTGTAGGATGGGCGCCGGCGCTACTGTGTCACAACCAGGCAGTCGAAACCGCTCGAGCGCAGGCCCCCGCAAAGCTGCTGCGGCTCCTTGGCGTCGGCGTAGGGCCCGACGCGAACGCGGTAGAATGTGCCCATGTTGCCGAGTACGGCCTCGGAAATTTCGGGCTGCCGCGAGCCTAGCTCGCCGCCGTGGCTGGCCATGAGCTTGGCTGCAAGCGCGTCCGCCTCGCTGCGCGAGCGCACGGCGGCAACCTGCAGCCGGAATTTTCCCGACGGCTCGCGCGAAGCGACCGTCTTCTCGGCACGCGACGCCTTCTCGGAGGTCGATACCTGCGTCACGAACGCGGACCCGATGTCGGGTCCGGGCGCAGCGGTCGCCACCTGGGTCGTCTGGCCCCAGCCCGTCGTCTGCTGTGCGGGCGCCGCTGCCGGCTGCGGCGGGGGTGGCGCGATCGAGGAGGTCGACACGCTTCCGTCGTTTGCGTTGGGCGCGCTCGACGAGCCGCCGCCGAAGATGCTGCTGAAGAAGCCGCCGATGCCACCCGACGATGTCGACGGGGCCGGAGGGCCATTCGTCGTAGAGGTCGCGGCCAGCGCAGAGCCTGGCGCATGGGCGGGGCCCGAACTGGATGTCGAGGCTGCCGGTGCCGGAGTGCTTTGATCAGTGCTTTGATCGTTGCCTGCGAAGGAAGACAAATAGCCGGGCACATGTGACGCGGCAGCAGGCTTCACGGGCGCGTTCGGTGCCACCGGTGCGACCCCCGGGGCTGGAGTGACAGGTGACCCGTTCATCGCCGTCTGCCAGCCGCTCGTGCTCGGCGGATCGGCCGCGAACGTCGGCGTCGGAAGATCCGGCACGTTGCTGATGCCGGCGTCCTGATAGGCGGCGACGCGGTTCTTCAATGCCGCCTCGCGCTCGGGTCCCACCAGACCGTCCTTGAGCCAAACCGCACTGGTCAAATCGGAGATCGCGAGCCCCGGCTTGCCGAGCTTGCGGTTAGCAAGACCCCGATAATAGAAAGCGCGCGCGACCTGCTGGCCGCTGAGACCGCCGTGCAGCGCCACATCGAGCGTTTTCACTGCTTCGTCGGTTTTGCCAGACTCGTACAGCTTGATGCCGGCCTCGAGCGCGCGCTGCGCCAAAACCGCGACCTTCTGCTTGTCGTCCTGGCCGCCGTCCTTCTCGGCGGGCTCGTCTGCGGGTTTGGCGGTTGCGGCCGCCTTTTTCTTGGGACCGGTCGTCTGCGTTGGGCCATCAAACGCAGCAAGCGGCAGCGAACCCGCTGCGAGTATTGCGAGCGCCGCCAGAATGCGAGCGATGTGCCCCATAAGTCCCTACCC
>CAXMLT010000149.1:0-4099 GCA_964194245.1 uncultured Hyphomicrobium sp. | reverse complement strand
ACCGCATTCCGGACGGCACCAAACGGTGAAACGCGGTCTGGTGAGTCCTCGCGGGGCGGTTGATCGGCGAGCAGGAGTTCCATCACCATGCGCCGCGCTTTCACCGCGCGTTCGCTTCTAGTCTTGACCACAATATTGGGTGATGGCTTGCGGATGCAGGACGCGGCTAGGACTCGCTCGCCCTCGACCTCGACCATGCAAGCACGGCAATTTCCGTCAGCGCGATAACCGGGCTCGGGAAGCCAGCATAAATGGGGAATCTCGATGCCCTCGCGCAGCGCCACCTGCCAGATGGTCTCGCCCGGGCGCGCCGACACCACTTTTCCGTCAAGTGTGAAGGGGAGCTTGTCGGTCATCGGCGCGTTTCCTGGATTGAGTTTAGTAGCGATCCGGTTGGCCCGCTACGTCGGTCCGTGCCGTTGCATCTGTAAAATGCTCAAGCGCGGTGATGAAAGCGTTGGGAGCGGCCTGGCCAAGACCGCAAATTGAGGCGTCGCGCATCGTCTGCGCCAACTCATTTAGGAGCTTGCTGTCCCAATCGTCCCGTTCCAGCAGGGCCACGGCTTTGTCGCACCCCACGCGGCAAGGCGTGCACTGCCCGCACGACTCATCCTTGAAAAAGCGCAAGAGATTTAAGACTACCGCACTGATGTCATCGCGATCGGAAAAGATAACGATCGCGTGGCTGCCGACGAAGCTCCCATATTTGTCGAGCGAACCAAAATCGAGAGGCACGTCTGCCAGGCTCGCAGGCAGAATGCCCCCGGAAGCGCCTCCTGGAAGATACGCCTTGAAAATATGGCCTTCTTCCATACCGCCTGAGCGCTCGATCAGCTCGCGCGCCGTGATGCCAGCCGGAGCGAGGATCACCCCGGGTTTTTTCACGCGCCCCGACACAGACCATGACCGCGGCCCTTTGGCTCCATTAACGCCTTGCTCGGCGAACCACTTGGGACCCTTTGCCAGTATCTGAGGCACCCAATAGAGCGTCTCCACATTTTGATTGAGGGTGGGCCTCCCAAATAGGCCAACTTCAGCAATATATGGCGGCCGGTTGCGCGGATAGCCGCGCTTGCCTTCGATCGACTCGATCATCGCGGACTCTTCGCCGCAAATATAGGCGCCTGCTCCACGGCGAAGTTCGATCTGACCTTCCTTGATGAGGCCTGCATGCTCCAGGGCTGCAATCTCGTGCACGAGAATGTGCAGCACGGCGGGATATTCGTCTCGCATATAGAGGTAGGTTCGTTCCGCCTCGACTGCCCATGCCGCGATCAGGGCGCCCTCGAACATGTGGTGAGGCTCCCGTTCAAGATAGTACCGATCTTTGAAGGTACCGGGTTCGCCTTCGTCGCCGTTGATGGTCATGAGGCGTGGCGCCGGATAGCCGCGCACGATTTTCCATT
Organism: uncultured Hyphomicrobium sp.; assembly: GCA_964194245.1. GTDB lineage: Bacteria > Pseudomonadota > Alphaproteobacteria > Rhizobiales > Hyphomicrobiaceae > Hyphomicrobium_A. The sequence continues at coordinate 2,693 of CAXMLT010000149.1, read as the reverse complement.
TGCGCCCTGTCGGGAACCCTGCGCCGCCTAGCCCTCGCAAACCAGCTTCGGACAGATCGTTCACGATGGAGTCAAAACTCATCCGGCCGGCACGGCAACTCTGGAGGATAGAATAGCCCCCGTCCGCCAGATATGCTGACAGATTCTGGTACCGCGGGATCACCGGCTCCCGCACGCCCCGATCCAGTGCCTCGATGACGGTCTCGGGGGATGCGTGATCGATGTGGAAGTGACCGATCTCGCACACCGGAGCGGTATCGCACCTGCCCATGCAAGGCGCACGAAGCACGCGCACATCTGCGGCATCGGTTTCACTTTTGAGAGCCGCGAGCAAAGCCTCTGCACCTTTCAGCTCGCAAGTGATCGAGTCGCAAACCCTGATGGTGGTCGGCGGCGGCGGAGACTCGCCCTCTTTCACGACGTCAAAGTGGGCGTAGAACGTCGCGACCTCATAAACCGCGGCCTGCGGCAACCGTATTTCGACACACAGTGCCCGCAAGTGCCGAGCGGAGAGATAGCCGAAATGGTCCTGAAGGAGATGAAGGAACTCGATCAACAGGTCGGGGCGCCGAGGTCGCGAGCCCAGTAATTTTCGCACCTCACGCAGGGCTTCTGCATCTAACTGGCGACCCTTGGGGAAGCCGCGCGCCCGTTTCCGCGAGCTGACATTGCGGGCCGGTCGATCAGGCCCTCCACCATTACCTGCGGCCTGATCCTCCATGCCTGGCGCTACTCCTTACGGACGGTCACTCAATGAAGATGTAGTAAAGGCGTTCCTCGTGATACAGCGGCTCAACCTTATCAGCAAGCACCGCCAGCTGGTCGAGGAGCAAGACGCATATGAGCAGCCTCACAGACCTAATCGACGTCGTCGTTCGGCAGCAAAGCACCACGCAGGCCAGTATTCCCCGACCGCGCCTCTTGGCAGCCTTGCGCTTGCTGCTTGCGCCCGCGAGCGTGGGCGAGGGCACTCACCCAAATGACACGACGGTCGAGCCGGGCGCACTGCAGGAGCTTCTCATGCAGTTCGAAGAGCGAGGCTATGGCGGTATTGTTAGATCGTGGCTTTCCACGAGCGATAATGAACCCATTGGCGCCGACCAAGTGGGAGCGGCGCTTGGGACGGGAAAAGTTGCATACATCGCGGGCCGGGCGGGTTTAGCGCCAGAGCAGCTCCTTCAGGAGTTGGCAACGCTTCTTCCCACAATCGTTGACGCGCTGGCGCCGCAAGGAACCATTGCTGTAGTACCCCGAGGGTCTCGAAAAAATGACGACGCCTAAGTCCGCGGGGCTGTGAGAAGCCAATCGGTAGCGGCGCCGGTTGACTCGGCGCTCCCGGGTTGTTCAATCAAAGCCCAATATCTGAAACTTGTTCGCCGGAGTTGGTTATGACGGCCGCCACCGGTCCCACGGCCTTCTATCCGCAATTGGCTGAAATCGTGGCGTTGTCCCTCCGGGTGACGCTGATGGCGGTGACAATCGCCACGATGATTGGTCTGTTGATTGGTGGCGTCCTAGCGGTCTATCGGTTTCCGGGTAGGAGGGCAGCTATCGCATTGCTAAATGCCCTTATGGGACTGCCCCCCGTTATTGCGGGACTCGCGGTCTACCTGCTGCTTTCCAACTCTGGGCCACTTGGTGTTTTACAGCTTCTGTATACCCCGACCGCCATGATCATTGCCCAGGCGATTTTGGTGCTTCCGATTATTGCATCGCTCACCTGCCAGACGTGCGAGGAGCTGTTTGAGGAGTATCGCGAGCAACTTCGCTCGCTCGGCGCATCATCGGCTGACATTGTGCGGACGGTTTTGTGGGATGGGCGCTATCGTTTGATAACGGCTGTTCTCGCCGGTCTCGGGAGGGCCATCGCCGAAGTCGGCGCGGTCATGATCGTTGGCGGGAATATTGATCACGTCACTCGCACGATGACCACGGCTATTGCGTTGGAGACGTCGAAGGGCAATTTGAGCCTTGCAATTGCTTTGGGCGTTATCCTCCTTGCCATAGCAATCGCGATCAACATGGCTCTGATCTCAGTGAGGAGGTTCGCCTCATAGGGTGCTATGCTTGAGAAACTGGAGCCACAAAATCCGCCCACAGCACTGGCGCGTTTCTCCGAGGGGCTTTTGCCGCTCCAGCTACGAGGCCTATGCCTAGAGATCGGCGGACGCCGCTTGATCAATGACGTGACCCTCCAGTTGGAAGACACTAGTCTGAGCGCCATTATGGGGGCGAACGGTGCCGGCAAGAGTCTACTGTTGCGGCTGATGCACGGCCTGATCTCCCCCACCAAAGGCGCTATTCTGTGGGGCGGCGCACCGGCGAGCGAACGAGTGCGGCTGCGTCAGGCCATGGTATTCCAAAAACCCGTGCTACTGCGGCGCACCGCTGTTGGCAACATCGCCCACGCCCTTGCGCTGCGTGGCGTGAAGCGCAGCGAACGTGCCGAGCGTGCTCACCGAGCGTTGGTGCTTGGGGGGCTTGAGCAACACGCATTCACTTCTGCGCGTGTTCTCTCGGGTGGGGAGCAACAACGACTGTGCCTTGCACGCGCGCTCAGCCTTAATCCCGATGTCCTATTCCTTGACGAGCCGACCACAAACCTCGACCCGGCTTCGACTTTGGCTATAGAACGACAACTCTTTGAGGCCCAGGAGCGCGGCATCAGGTGCCGTCGCGGAGTTGGTAGGAAT
>CAXMLT010000148.1:0-10979 GCA_964194245.1 uncultured Hyphomicrobium sp. | reverse complement strand
TGGAGATCGTCCAGCTCTGGCGATGCGCATCGTGCAAGCGCGTCTTCACGCCGGGACCGGCCGCGCTGCGCAACAAGACGTATCCGCTGCGAATGATCCTCGACGCTCTCACGACCTACGATCTGGGCTACTCATTGCTAGAGACGGCCGCGCGTCTCAAAAAGAAAACCAACCGCGCCGTCTCGCCGTCGACGATCACGGCGTGGCTGCAACAGTACCGGCAGCACTGCTCATACGGGCGCTTGCGTGCCGAAGCTCGCGCGCGTTTCCGGCCGGAAGAGACAGTGCATTCGATCAAGTTATATCATCGGCAGATCTACGCGTTCGCGTATCACCGGCCGAAGCTCGAACTCGTGCGTGAGGGGACGCTTGACGACAAGCGCCGAGGCGACACTCACTTCGCGGCGTTAGCGGATTTTCTCGAGAGCATTCCGACAACCTGCCCGCACGATCTCTTCAACAGAGAGGACGATCCTAAAGCTCGCGCCTCGCAGGCGCGCCCGGAATTCGCCGACGTTTCTCGCATCATCGTGAACCGCAAGGAGAACGCAGCGACCGAGACGGCCGCTCTCATCATCCCGGCCGTCGGCAACAACAAGCTCCGCCACGAGACGCTGCAGCGCTTCATGCTCGCAAATGACAGCGTCACGGTTGCGATAGAGATTCCGATTTGGCTCACCGAGAGTGACATTGCAGCGCTCGAGCGCGAGCACGGCATCGAGCTCACGGCACGCGACGGTGACAAAGCACGCCTTATCACCGGCCACATCGACTTCATTCAGGTGCGCAATGGCGCGGTCCACATTCTCGACTATAAGCCGGACGCACGCACGAACAAACCGATCGCGCAGCTGGCGATTTATGCCCTCGCACTCACACGCCTCGTGCCGGGCCTCAAGCTGTTCGATATCAAATGCGCTTGGTTCAACGAGGAGGAGTATCTCGAATTCTTCCCGCGCACTTTGTTTATAACCCGCTGATCCATCTAAGCACGCGGCCGAAGAATGCGCCGGCCGCGGCACCAGTAGCGAGCGCGAGCCTTGCGAGCATGACTAAGGCAAAGGCGTTGCCGGGGTTCGCGCGACGCGCGCGGACGCCAAGTGCCTGCCACTCCTCCCACCGAAATGAATAGAGGCCGATGGTGGTGCCGGCGACGCACCACCACGGACCATCAAAGAGGCCGAGCAGCGACGTGGCGAACAGCAAGAGGAAATCAACGAGCTCGCGACGCGACGCGAATGGGCGAAAGTTCACGAACTCGCTCCGCGCATGCGTGCCACGAGGTCCTCCGTCAGTCCGCAGCTGCGGGCCAGACGCTCAATCCCCTCACGCGTGTCGCCCACCGTAAAAGCGTAGTCCGGTGCGAAGGCGGAGAAGCTTGAAGCTCCTTAGCAGCGCCCTCGAGCAAAACCCGGAAGACCATCACGCCTGCCTTGTTCACGCGCAGCACCAGGTCCTTGCCGGGCAAGTTGTAAGAAATTTCGAGATCGGTGTCGTCAATCGGGCGGTGCCCCGGCACATATTCACCGCTTCCATCGACAGTAGGCATGGTCGTGTCCTCCGTCTCAATGCTCACTCTGCAAAAGTAACAGTGGTCCCGCCAGCGTGAGCCCTTCGAAGCGGTGCCTGCGGCGCTGCACCTGGCCTTTCAATTCATCACGACAAATGCGTGCGAACTCATCGACGAATGTCGCCGACGGCAGCGGTGCGAAGCCGCGCACCGTGCACCAACGATCGTAACTTTCTTGGAGAGCGGCAATCGTCGCGTGACCGTCTGCAGCCGGGCGGATCTTCTCCGCCATGAATTCAAACACGTCGCCCACCTGCGTCAGATAACTTCTCGACTGATCGGTACACAGTGCGGTCGCGCGAGACCTGGCAGCGGTACGCTCGACGCCGACGAATTCACTCAACACAACCGGTCCGAACGCGCTGACGAGTTCGACCATGGTGACGAGCGATAGCATCAGTCCAAGGCCCACTTGCTGCACTGACACGAGGTGACGAAAAATCGCGGCGATGACGCGCGCCTGCGGGTCGGCGTCAAGCTTCCCGCCTTGTGCGGTGAGGCCTGAGGCCTCACGCGCAACTTGATCGATCCGATTGTCGAGGCGCTGTGCTTCGCGCGCGGCCGCCAGCTGCGTCCGCAGCGCGGCGATGGCGGCGCACGCGTTCCGCGTCGCGTTTTTCTCGGACTGACAATGTTCCGATACCGATGCGACAGTGCCGCGGCCGCCGACGGGCTCGGCGAGGGCAGCGCCGATCGCCGCTTCAATTTCAGCCACGGATCGCGTAGCGCCAATTCGCGCCCGCTTCGCCTTGAGGTCGGTCAGCTCACCCGAGATACTCGCGTAGGAGGTGACAACCGCATCGCGCGCGCCAGTGGCCGCTAACCGATTTTGCGCAGCGAGCCCGAGAGCGGAACTGACGGCATATGTGAAGCAGGCAATCCACAGCATCGCCGCGGTACTGCAAACGACAATGCGGCGCGCCCGAGCCAGCGAGACCAAGAACACGGGCGCGAGCGCTTTCCAACCATCGGCAGCAACGCCCAGAGCTCCGAAAATGTAACCCTCAGTCGGCGTGCGTCCGAATGAATAACCGGCGAACGCATTCATTGCGGCCGACGCCGCAATCGTAAGCAGCCAGAGAATTGCACCGAACGCGACAGCTACACGCCACATGGCACATCACAGATCGGGCGCGCGGCCGAATTTCTCCTCATAGAGATTGAGTGCTTGCAGCATCAGATCCGACAAACTGAGATTGTCGCGCGCACTCAGCATGCGCACGCGACGCTTCGCGCTCTTCGGCACGCGAAGATTGAGCTGCACCATCGGCTCCGACTTGGCAGCTCCCGCCGGCGCCGTGTGCGGGACCTGCAGCACGCCGACTGCCTGTTGTGCTGTTGGCGGCGGCACCTCGAGACAATCCTAAGGTGGTTGCGATGCGGCCGGCAATTTTGCGCGGGAGGGCGAGATGTTTGTCATCGTGCAATCCACAGCGAGCCAAGCTGCGCGCACGCCTGAAGCTAAGTCAGCAATCGGGCTATCGCGGCGCCGGTCGCCATCAAGCAAACAGCCAGCAATGCGATTAGCAAGTAATTCAGCGCGGCAATCGAGACGTGACGCGCGTCTTTGGTACTCATTGTTACGGCCTGCCCAAAACGGAGCCCTCGGTGGGATGAATCATCCACCAATCCTGAACCCAAGCTGAGCATTAGGGCGCAACCCCCGTTCATCTCGGGTTCAGATTTCTGCGAGAGATAATTGGTTTCACGATCCGTCGCTGCCGCGCGGCGCTTATCGCTCTGCTTTAACTCAAAGGTGGAGGGCCACCTTTCAGGCAACGGTGAGAAGTTGCCATCAAAGTAGTGCGTGGAGGTCGCTATGAAAATAAAGATCGCACTTGCTGCGCTCGCCTGCAGCGGATTGGTCGCGCTCCTGCATACTCCGGTCTCAGCCGCACCGGTGAGTGGCATTGGTCAGAACCACGGTGTGGTCACCGCGGATAATCCGCTAATCCAGCAAGTGCATCGCTGGTGGCGCAGGGGTGGATGGGGTCCATACTACGGTTACGGGTCCGGCTACGGTTACGGGTCCGGGTACGGGTACGGGTACTCGAACTATCGGCCTTACTATCCTGCTTACAGACCGTACTATTACGGCTACTACGCTCCTCCGCCGCCGCCCCCGCCTTACTAGTACTACCGGCCCTACTGGGGACCGTACTACTAGGAACGACTGCAACTGCAGATCGAACGAGAGTAGCCCTTTGAGCGGGAGGGACATGACAGGCTCGTATTTCTCCCGAGTTCGCCAGTAAGGTCCCGTACCGTCCTAAAGGAATCGCGTCGTGCGAGTCGTCCATTGGATCTTGCATCTTTTGGCGGTCATGGCCTTTGTCGGCCCGGCCATCTACCTCATTCAGGCTTGGCCGCAAAAAGCGCCACCCACACCTGGAGACGTTGATCGTGCTCGTGTTGAGGCGAACAACAATGGCTATCGCGTCATCTTGCCAAACGGCGCTCGTTATGAGCTGGCAAGGTCAGAAGCGAACGGGAGCAATAAGAGGCGAGCAGCCACAACACTCGTGCGCTCTCAACTCGCCAGCGAGTATTCCTCGTATATGCAGATCTGGTCCCGCTTCTGGTTCCTACTTGCGGGCGCCTGCGGCGTCGCGATGCTACTGACGCTAGCCAGCCGTTTGATCGAGGACACGGAAGCGAAGTCCGTCGGCATGGCTCATCGGTAGAACCCCACTATATCATCAAGCGGGGAGGTGCTCGTGCAGCTCAAGGCTTTTCCGGGAAGTACCGCAAAGTGCTCCTGCAGCTTGCCGCCCACTCATCTTTCGTCATCTGCGTTTGCGGACCCCATTGGTTCATGCACTCGGTAATTTCTTTTGGGGTCTCTGGATCTTGCTTTTTGGAATCCTGCAAGATGACCTCGGTCTCGTTTGGCGACTTCTGTTTCGTCTCGGGTGACTGTGCGAAGGCTGTGGAGACGCACATCAGACCGACGCCAAAGGAAAAGATGGCAAATCGGATATCCATGGCTCGCTCCAATTTTGGTGACCGTGGCCGCGTCCGCTTCAAACGCAAATGCGACCGGTCATTTCGCCTTGACTGCTTCGGGCAGGAAGCAGAGGTGAAGGCGGCTGCTCAACTGCATCTTCCCCTGCGACGGTAGCCGAGCTGCCGGGCCACTTGAATCAGCGGCGCCAATGCCAATAGGTGCCCGGGTCTCCGATGTTCAACATCATCGGCACCCCCTCCGGGTTGACGATCAAGCGCGTGGTCGGAGGCACGGGGCGATAAACACGCACTCCGTGCTCGATAGTGAAGACCGCACCGTAGATTGGTCGAGGCTCGATGCGGGTGGTGGAGGCGTCCTGCTGCGCCTGCGCGGGGCAAATATGCGCGAAAGCGGGGGCCACCAGCGCCAAAAGTCCCAGAGCGCGCATGAGAATACTCCACGCCATGTCGAATCCAAACCTTAGCGTAAGTTCAACTGTACAGCGCCGGTTTTCACCTCGATACTTAACGCACCTTCCCGTCGCGAGTATGCTCCGCTCCCGCACCTTTCACGCTTACCTACAAGTTCTTTGGATCAAAGCAGACGAGCAGTACTTGAACGCGGCACGTCTCCTTCACCTCCCGGAGCAGACGAATGCTGAGGCGTGTCTCAACATCTGCGTTGGGTCAAAAGCGAACGTCGGGACCGCACGCTAGTGGCGTCAGCTCAGCAACCATCAGCGGAAGTTTGAACATGGCTCGTACCTGACCGCGATGGATCAGCGGCCGACGCAACGCAGTGCGGGGAGACGCGCCATCTCGGTAGAACCTCGCAGGTGGGCGAATTAGCTCGCTTGGCTAGCGCGCACAATGGCGCGATTATCTCGCATTCTTTGAACGCGTCGCTGAAGCAGGCTTCGTCGGCGGATCGCGCCGCCCCCAGCCTGCGAAGCTCGGCCTCGATGCCGGCTTCCACAATCTCCCCGATTTTCTTGCGATGCTCGTGTGCAGCGCTGGCGAGGGCGCCTTTCAAGTCCTCGCGAATTTCCACGTTGAGCTGCATCGTCTTGCCCCGCTCACTCTTGCGGGGATTGTTCGCCGCCTTCTCAGACGCGCGGCGTCCTTCAGCACTCCGGCTGACTTTGCCGTGCGGAGATGTGAGCTGCGCTCGCAAAGCCTGCCGGATGTTCACCTCCTCCACCTCGGACATCGCTACACTCTCCGCTTACGCATCGCGGGATGCTTGGCGATCGCGTCCCAGATCGCGGAGATTTCGGCTTTCGCCACACGAGAGGCCGGTCCCTTTAGTTCGGCGGCCGTGCGTCCGAGGACCATCGCGGAGGGATGCCCCTCGTGATAGCGCAGCGTCGGCTTAAGAACGCCGCCGAGATCGTGGAGTGCGTCGATTGCGCTGCCGAGCTGCTTCCAATCCTTGTCGGCGGCGTTGATGACGAACACGCGCGGCACGCCGGCTTCGTCGGCGACTTGGCACGCGGGGCTAACCGCTTCGATGTCCATCATCGATGGACGCACGGGCACGACAACGAGATCGGCTTCCTGAATTGCGAGGTCGGTACGCATCAGCGAGCCGGGTAGATCCACGATCACCCACGTCGCATCCTGCTTCGCCTTGTTGATTGTGCCGGCGAGATCCCGGTCATCACCGGCCGCAATGCAGCGCGGGTTTGGCGGCCAATCACGTCGCTCATGCCACAGAGTGAGAGACGACTGTGGATCCGCATCGACTACGTTTACTTGCACACCGAGGTCGGCGATGTGCGCGCCCAGGGCCGCTGCGAGCGTTGTCTTGCCCGAGCCGCCTTTGCTGGCGGCGATTACGATGGTTTTGGCGCTCATGCCGTGCTCCCGAGCTAGGTTCCTAGGCCGCCTAGCGATCTAGGACGGCTCGGAACGTAGGAATCCCAGGAGCGTTCGCGTTAGCGCGCAATTAAGTTTGTGTACTAGAAAAGTGGCCTAGTTTCTGCCAAACCGTCGCATAAAAAATAGTAAAATAAGGTACTTGTGTCGCTGGCTCCGCAGGAACGATTCGAACCCCCAACCTACCGGTTAACAGCCGATTGCTCTACCGTTGAGCTACCGCGGAACAGTTCGCGACACGAACGGCCTAGCAGAGCCGGGTGCAACCATCCCTTACTCGCTGTCGAGTTAGCTAAAGTTCTGTTTATCTTCCAATACCGTTAACCCCTCGCCCCCATGTCTGGTAAATGCGGGCGAAGGGCTACAGCCAGCCGCGCCACTTGAACCAAAGTATGGGCACGATGGTGCTGAGCGCGATCATCGCCAGCCCCCACTGATAGCCCCAGGCCCAGCTCAGCTCCGGCATGTTCTTGAAGTTCATGCCGTAGATGCTGGCCACCAGGGTCGGCGGGATGCCAACCACCGACACGACCGTCAACACGGTGAAGATGTCGTTCTGCTTGGTGTTGATGAGCCCCAGGACCGCGTCGAGCAGAAACTGCACTTTGTTGGACAGGTGGGTCTCGTAGTCGGTGAGCGACAGCACGTCCGTTTGCGCGGTCTTCAGGCGATCCTGTGTCTCGTGACTGATCCAATCCCGGGCGGGTGCCGAGACGAACGGAACGATGCGCTGCAGGCCCAGAAGAATGTCGCGTATGCGCGAAAGCCGCTCGCCGATGTTGCCCACGTCGATGAGGAGACGGCGCAACGCATCGTTGGACGTGCTGGCTTGGCGGCGCCGGCCTTTGCGCAGCTTCGGAAAGATGGCGCTCGATGTCGCATCGAGCTCCGCGGCTATCCCCTCCAGCAGATCGGCGCCCATATCGACCATCTCGTCGATGAGCGTCGCAAATGTCTCGACGCTCGTCGCGCGACCACCGTTTTTGGTGAGCTTTGCTGCCGCCGCCTCGAAGGATCGCAGCGGCGTGTAGCGGATGGTGACGAGCAGGTCCTTCGACAGCATAAATCCGAGCGGTGAGGGGGCTTGGTCGAGCGCGTCTGCATGCGCGACGATTGGCATGCTGAGGTAGAGGATGCCCGACTCCTCGGAGATGCGGCTTGAAGACTCGATTTCGCTCAGCTCGGCGCGCGTGGGCAGCTGAAGGCCGTAGCGGGTTTCGATGGAGGCCCTCTCCGCGTCCGTCGGATTGACGAGGTCGAGCCATGTCGGCGCGGCGACGCCGCTCGGATAGGCGGTCAGCATTGGGGGACCTTTTTTCGGTATCCTGAACGGGTCGAGCGGGATGTTCGTTCCGGGGCGGGGGACGTCAAGGGCCTTTTCGGACGCGCTGAAGGCGCTGGAGGGGTTATCGCACCGGAGTGGTGCTGGCACCACAGTCGCGCCGTCCCGAGGACAAACAGTCGAGCACGTCGGAGCTCGCCTTTAAGTCGTGGAAGAGCCACGCCCCTCCGAGCAATATCAACGCCAGGATGACAAGCGCGATCACGTTCTGCCGCGTGCGGTGTGCTTGCTCACTGTTGTCCATCGCCGCCACCCACAGGATTGCGCGAGAACTCCCCACCATAATTGCCGAGAAACCGGCCAAAGCCGAGCGGCTGCGCCGAATCACATTACACCTGCGCAAGCGCACCGCCAGCGCCGGACAAATGCAAAAGAGCGCATGAGACGTCTTCTGGGGGTACTGACGGTCGTGCTGCTGGCTGCGGTCGCAGTCCAGAGCGCTGCGGCGTCGGACGACGCGGCAGAGAAGTCCCTATCCGTCGGCATCAATGCCTACCGCCAGGGCAGCCTCGAAGCCTCCATCGAAGCGTTCACCGAAGCCCTGCAGGGGCATCTCTCCTCGCGCCAGGCTGCCAAGGCCTTCTACTATCGCGGGCTGGGCTATAGGGCGCTCGGCAAGCCGGGGCAGGCAATCTCCGACTTCGACGCGGCTATCGCGCAGCCGAATGGGCTGTCGTTCAGTCAGCTCGCGGACGCAGAGGACAGTCGCACGGCCGCGCAGAAGGAGGCTGGGATCACCGCTCAGGAATCGGTGGTGTCGGCCAAGGCTGAAAGTGGCCCGCCGATTCCGGTACGCCTGCCGCCACCACAGCCGGTTCAGCCGCAACCGCAAAGTTTCCTGACGACAACCTCGATCGATCCGGCCGAGGCCCAGACCGCCGGTCCGACTTTGGCCCCAACCCCGGCCTGGGGTGCGGCGTCGGTCATTCCGCGTCGTTCGGAGGCTGCAGCGTCACCCTTTGCGACGCAAGTCCTGTCCGATCCCGCTCAGCGGTCGCCGGCGCCGGCCGCCGCGCAGCTTGCGCACGCGCATCCGGCCACAGTCCTTCCGCCCCACTCCGAAGGCACCGCGTCACCGTTTGCGACGCAGGTGTTGGCGGCCATCGCTCCGCAACCGGCATCCGCAGCCGCTCCGCAGCCAGCCGTCACGGCCGTTCCGCAGTCCACCGCCGCGACCGGCATCCGCGTGCAGGTGGCGCGGGTGCAGACGCAGAACGAGGCCTACGCGCTCGTCGTACGCCTCATCTCCCAGCACGGCGCGGAGTTCGATCCGAGCATGCTGAAGATCGAGCGCGGGGTCGCCCCCGACGGCAAGACGGTTGCCTATCTCGTGCGCCTCGGCCCCTTCGCGGATGCCGATCAGGCGCAGAAACGCTGCTTCTCGCTGCGGCGGACCGGGTATGACTGCGTCGTGCAATACTAAAGGTCGGCGCGCGCTGCTTAGGTCTCCGAGGCAATCGACGCGCCCACGACGGTCCTTCGTAACGTCTTGCAACCGCAGCTTGAATTGGCATCAACCGGTGCCCGTGCCGGGCATTTTGTTGCCCTTTTTCGGGCGCACGGCTCGCGGCCATGAGGATGCTCGGCGCAGGCGCGAAGATCGCGCGCGTACCGTCCCGCGGAGCGGCCGCGCGGTTCGCCGCGCCGCTTGCGCTCGCGCTGCTTGGGGGCGGCCTCACCGGCTGTGCGTCGTCCAACCTCATGGACGTTCCGGCCGCCCACGTGGCGGCCGAGCCCTACCAGGACATGACGTGCGAGCGGATGAAGTCGGAGGCGGCGGCGCTGAACTCCCGCAAGGCCGATCTCGCGCCGGCGCTGTTTCCCTCGATCAGCGAGCAAGAGCGGGAGAACCGGCTCGCGCAGATCAACGGCGAGCTGAAGACGCTGTCGGAGGTCTCCTCGCAGAAGTGCAGCACGAGCCGCTAGGCTCAGGCTTTGGAGCTGCCGAACTTCTCGCGCAGGTAGCTGCCGAGGCCGCAGCCGTCGAGGTTCGACGGCATGACCAGCCATGCTCCTTCGGAATAGAGCTTGCGCACGAAGCCTTGGCCGGAGCCCTGCACGACGATGAAGCCCGGGCCGCCCTCGAGCACGCGCGTGTCGCTGCGGCTCATCGCACCCATGGTCGTGGCCTGCGGCCCGAAAACGATCACGGTCGGCGAGATCTCGGTGAAATAGGTGAGCACGCCGACGGCGACAAACCACGCGAACACAACCGCGAAAGCCCCGGCCGCGAGCTTGCCCGCACGCAAAAGCAGTGCGGCTGCGGAGCCGGGGCTTTCGGTGATCGAGGCGTCAGTAATCGTAGACATGCTCCAACTCGGCTTTGGTCGTCGCAAGCTCGCGGATCAGCTCGGTCAGCGCCGGCACCTTCACGTCGAGCCCGACGCGGCGCCAGCCGGGCTTGGCCTGGATCGGCACCTCGAATAGAGCGTGCGCGCCGGGGAAGTCCATCGCCTCGCCAGGGGGCACTTTGGTTGTTACGAGAATATCATCGTTGCCGGCGATCTCGGTGAAGTTTCGCCCGCGGTCGGCGAGCCCGCGGATGATCTCGGTAAACGCTCGGTAGCGCGGCGTCTCGATGATCGTGCGCCCGTCGTCGAGCGTCTTGATGACGGTGATGCGTTCGTCCGCATCGGTGTCGGTCTTATCTAGCCCAGAGACCACGCTGCGGATCTTGAGCGGCGCGGGATCGAGCCCGGCGAGCGCACCGAGAGCCTTGGCGTAGACGGCCTTCACCGCGTACTCGAGCGATAGCGAGCCGCGCCGCTCGATCTTGCGCACGAGATTGCCGCCTACGAGCGGCGTCTCGGCCCAGAACGCTTTCAGCTTCGCGCCGAAGGGGAAGCGATACCACGGCGTCTGGCGCAGGAAGAGCGCGTACGCGTCGGCGACCTTCAGCGCGAACTCGTCCTCGGGCGTACGCACGGGCCCGCGCAGCCACGCGGTCACGCGTCCAACCGTCTCCTCGTAGAAGCCTTTGATGCCCATCTCGGCCGCGAAACTCACGCCGATGATGTAAAGCATGGTCTTGGTTTCGAACGGGATGGGTGCGCGCGATGAGGCGATACGGCGGATGCGGCATAGGTTCGACCAATAGCTGCGGATAGAGCCAAAGTAGCCGAAATCGGATTCGCTGCCCTGGCGCGTCACCGCGGCGAAATCCTCATAGGCATGCACGATCGACCACTCGGGGTAGGTGAGGTAGGTGTCGACCTCCTCCCGCCGGTCGGCCGGATCGAGCAC
>CAXMLT010000147.1:0-11137 GCA_964194245.1 uncultured Hyphomicrobium sp. | reverse complement strand
GCCGGCTTCTTGCCGGGCGGCTTGGCGATGATCTCGAGACCGCCTTCGAGCGGGTCCTCGCTCTCGATCATCTCCAACCGCGCCTCGCCGCCCCCGAACAGCGTGGTGAACAGCTTGCGGAAGTGCGCGTCCACGGCCTCGAAGGCGTCGGTAAGCCGTTTGTGCGCCTCGCGGTTCAATTGGCCGATGGCCGCGCGCAGCTTGGCGATGGCCTGCTCGACGTCGGCGCGCTCGGTGTCGAGCCCGGTGACTTGCGCGCCCAAGGTGATGAGCTCGTCGTCGGCCTGCAGGTTGACGCCGCCGAGGCGCTCGCGGTCGCCCTTGAGGCCCGAGAGCTTGCGCTCGACATCGGGCAGCGGCGGCATCTCCACGCTGGATTCAAGACCGGCCACGGCGAGGCAGCCTTCGGGCGCGACGCCGAGCGCCTCGCGAATGTGCCGCGCCACGTCCTGGCGCCGTGTCCGCGCGCCTTCGAGCCGGGCTTCCGTCCGCGCGCGGCTCTCGCGCGCCTCAGTCACGCTTCCCTGCGCTGCGCGCAACGCCTGCACGCCAGCCTTTAGCGCATTGTCGGCCGCGGCGAGCGCGTCGCCCGCGACCTGACGCTCGCGCTCGGCGGCACTCAAGGCGGTGAGCAGCTTGCCCCTGCGCTCCTCGATGCGCGCCGGCATGTCGGCCAAGCTCTCGAGCTCGCCCCGAGCCTCGGCAAGGCGCGCTTTCAGCGCATCGATTTGTTGGCCAGCGCCGGCACTGCGCATCGTCCAGCGCTCGCGCTCGATGGCGATGGCGGAACGCCGCTCAGCCCGGGCGCGCCGCTCGCGCTCGAGGTTCAGAATTGCCGCCTGCGCCTCGGTGAGCGCTGCTCTCAGTATCTCGACCCGCCCTTGCACCTGGACCAAGGCAGGCTGGGGGTCCTCGCCGGCCGCGAACGCCGCAAGCGCTGCTTCCGCTTCGGCCTCGAGCTGCTTGGCGACCGTGAAATCCTCTTCGGCTCGCGCCCGCGCGCCTGCCACGGCCGCGAGCTTGCTCTCGGTCTCGCGCGCGGCCCGCTCGATCGCGGTGAGGGATTCGCGCGATTTCGCCAGCATAGTCTGCGCCTCGCGCCAGAGCTGGCGCAGCCGCTGCTCCTCGGCCTGGGCGTGCACCAGCGCATCCGCGGTCTCGCGTTCGGCGTGCGCGTTGGCGGCGGCGGCTGTGCGCGCTTCCGCCTCCTCGAGCCCGATGGATGAAAGCCGGTTGCGCTCGGCGAGCCGCTGCGCGGCGGGCGTTACGCCTTCGGCGGCGGCAGTGAACCCGTCCCACCGCCACAGGTGGCCGTCGCGCGTGACGAGGCGCTGGCCCGGCTTCAACTGCGGCTGCAGCCGCAGGCCTTCCGCGCGCGAAGCGACGATGCCGGTTTGCTTCAGGCGGCGATCGAGCTCGGGCGGCGATTCAACATGCGCCGCGAGCGGCTCGACGCCGGGGGGAAGCGCGGCGTCCGTGCGCGCAACCGCCACGTGGCGCCAGTGCACGGGCGCCTCCTCCGCGGCGGGGGCCTCGAGATCGTCGCCAAGCGCGGCGCCAAGTGCGGCCTCGTAGCCGGACGCAACGCGGATGCGGTCGAGGATGGGCGGGAATTCGTTGGCGTTGGCGCCGATCAGCAGCTTGACGAGTGTCTCGCGCTCGGCCCGCAATGCGGTGAGGGCGAGGTGCGCACGCGTGCTTTGCTCGCGCGCTTTGGCGGCGGCCGTGGCGCGATCCTGGGTCACGCTCTCGGCCGCGACCGCCTGCACCTCGAAGCGGCCGATCTCCTCGGCGAGCCGTCTGCCCGCGTCCGTGATCTGCGCGAGCTTCTCGGCGTCGGGCGCCCGGCCGGCAATCTCGCGCGTCTCGGCATCGAGCGCGGCAAGCAGGTCTGCGAGCTTCGTAACTCGCTGGACGCGCTCCGCGCGGCTCGCCCCCAGGCTCTGCAGCTTGGCGCGGCGTTCGGCGACCTGGGCGGTGAGTGCGGCGAGCTGGGCCTCGGCCGCGCGGACCTCGGCCTCGACGGCAGTGCGCTTCTCGTGCCCAGCCTTCTCCGCCGCATCGGCGCCCGCCTCCGCTGCGTCGAGCGCGGCAAGCTCCGCGCCGAGGCCGGCCAGGATCTCGCGCGCTTCCGCGATTAGTGCATCCTCGCGCTTGATATCGCTTCCGAGCTGCTCGGTGCGGGCCTCGAGCTCCCGCACGCGGTCCATCGACCGACGCGCCTCCTGCTCGAAGGTCTCGTGCTCGATGCGCAGACGGCCGAGCACGGCAGCGCGCTTTGCCTCCTCCTCGCGCAAGGGCCCCATGCCCTCGGCGAGGCGCGCCTCCTCGGCAAGCGCGCGTGTCTCCATCTGTGTCGCCTCGCCGAGCGCGGCGAGCGCCTCGCGCAAGCCGGTCTCCTCGGTCTCGACCAGCTCCTGCGCGTCGGCCCAGCTCAGGTGGAACACCAGCGCTTCCTGGCGCCGGATCTCGGTCGTGATCTCCTTGTAGCGCCGCGCCGCGCGCGCCTGCCGCTTGAGGCTCTCGACCTGTGAATTGAGCTGGCCCAGCACGTCGGTGAGGCGGGCGAGATTGGCTTCGGTTGCCTTGAGGCGGAGCTCCGCCTCGTGGCGGCGGCTGTGCAGACCTGCGATGCCGGCGGCATCCTCGAGAATGCGGCGGCGCTGCTCCGGCTTGGCGTTGACGATCTCGCCGATCTGGCCCTGGCGCACGAGCGCCGGCGAACGCGCGCCGGTCGCAGCATCCTCAAACAGGATCTTCACGTCGCGGGCGCGCGCCTCGCGGCCATTGATGCGGTAGGCGGAGCCCGCCTCCCTCTCGATGCGGCGCGTGATCTCGATGACGTCGTAGTCGTTGAACTCGGCCGGCGCCTTGCGTTCGGCATTGTCGAGGAAAATCGTGACCTCGGCCGAGTTGCGCTCGGGGCGCGTGTTGGTGCCGGAGAAGATCACGTCGTCCATGGCAGCCGCGCGCATGCTCTTGTGCGAGCTTTCGCCCATCACCCACCGCAGCGCTTCGAGCAGGTTGGATTTGCCGCAGCCGTTCGGACCGACAACGCCCGTCAATCCCTGCGGGATGACGAGCTCGGTAGGCTCGACGAACGACTTGAAGCCCAGGAGTCTGAGGCGGGAGATCTTCATCGCGTTCCTTAGCAACGAGGCGCGGAGAGGAGCCGGCGCTGAGCCAGAACTGTGGCCCGCTCTTAGTGCGGCGTCCCGGCTGCCGCGGTGGAACGCCCCGCGATCAGCGGATCGACCATCGCGCGGATGTCCTCGATCGAGAGCTCTTTCTTCACGAGCTTGCCCCCGACGAAGAAGTTCGGAGTGCCGATGATGCCGAGCTTGCGCCCGCGCTCCTTCACCCAATTGAGCCCGTCGATCATGGCTTGATTCTCGCGGCAGGCGTCAAACTGCTGACGCGTCATCCCCACCTGCGAGGCGACCTTGTAGATGGGGTCTAGCCGCACCTCCATCGAGACCCAGTTGGGCTGCTGCTCCATGAATTTTCCGTAGAGCTGGAGGTACTTCTCCGGCTTGGCGCAGCGCAGCGCGATGGTAGCCGCGCCCGAGGTCTTGCCGATCGGGAACTCGCGCAGGATGTAACGCACCTTGCCGGTGTCGATGTATTCCTTCTTGAAGGCCGGGAAGGTCGTCATGTGGAAATTGCGGCAGTGCGGGCACGTCATCGAGGCGTACTGCACGATGATCACCGGAGCGTCCGCGCGGCCAAACGACATTTCCTGCAGGGTGCCGGTGAGCGCGATGTCCTCAGGTGTCGGGTTTTCGATCACCTCGCGCCCGCCGGAGGGAACCGTGGGCTGCTCCCCGAACGGATTAAAACCGCCCTCGGCGACTTTCACGGGCGGCTTGTCGCCCGGCATCGTGGGTGCTGCGACCTTATTCGGGTCCGGCACCTCGTCCGCCGTCATCAGGCCGCCGGTCGCCAACGGACCTGGTCCGCCGCATCCGGCGAGGGCCGCGGCCACGAGCAGCGCGACGAGGGCGCGTCCTGGGTTCACCGTTACTTGCTCGATCCTTCTGGAGCGGCCGGCGCAGCGGCCTGGCTGGGAGGCGGCGCGTCGGACCCGAGGATCGGTCCGATCATCTTGTCGAATGCCTCCGTCGTCGGCGCGCCGTCGAGCTTCTTGCCGTTGATGAAGAACGTCGGGGTGGCGCTAACGCCGAAAACGTCGGCAGCGCGCGTGCGCCCGGACGTGATGTTATCGAGCAGCTTCTGGTCGGTCAGGCACTTGTCGAAGGATTCCTGCGTGAAGCCCGCCTGCTTGGCGAGCTCAAACAGCTTCGGTACCGGATTGCCTTCCCCAAAGGCCCACTCCTTCTGCTGCCCGAACATCACCTCGATGAACGGCATGGTCTTGTCGCCGCCGGTGCAGCGCGCGAGCATCGCGGCTGCGGCTGCGAGATTGTCGAGCGGGAACTCGCGGAAGATGTAATAGGCCTTGCCGGAGTCGACGTACTTCTTCTTGAGTTCCGGCCAGATCTCCTTGGTGAAGTGCGCGCAGTGACCGCAGGTCATGGAGGCGTACTCGACGATCGTCACCTTGGCGTCAGGCTTGCCGAGCGTGATCTCACCCATCGGGCCGGGCTTCATCAGCTCCTCGACCGGCACCTCGGTCGGCCCTTTGCTCTCTGCCAAGACTGGAAGCGCTGAGAGCCCCAGGCCGACGCCGATGGCGGAGAGGCTGAGCGTTAGGAAGAGCGCGCGCCGCGAAAGATGGGCCCGGCGGTAGGAAGTCTTCGGTGCGATCACGAGCGGGCTCCTCGTTACGGTTGGCGGCGGCTTCGGCCGGCCGCGCTTGGCCACGTAGATAAGGCTAGCAAGCGGCGACGCCTGCAATACGGCAAAAGTGGCCCAAATGCCAAGTGAAGGAAGGGTAATCCGTGCGTGTGGGCGCCGCTAGCGCGCCCGCTCCATCAGGCACTGCTTGAGGCGCTGGAGCGCACCCCGCAACCGCTCATCTGCGATGCCGGCAAGCTCTGGGGCCTCACAAGGCGCGACGGGCTCGCGCCGGGCCCCGGGGGCAGCCTTTGCAGCCGCCGTGATCGGTGCCTGCAGGAGGCGCAGCTCGGCCACCGCGCGGTAGCCGAAATAGGCGTTGATGCGCTCGAGGATCTGCTGGCCCTTGTATTCGACGTCGAGCGCGCGCGCCGGGTCGACGCGCAGTACCAGTACGGCGCCGCTGCGACCGCGGGCTTCGGGCTCGGCCTCATCGCTCGCGCCGGCGCCGCGCGGCCATTTGATCCGCTCAGGCACGGCGTAACCGGCGACTTGATCGCCCACGATGGTTGACCAGTCCGTGAGCAGCGTCGCGGTGGAAAATCCAAATGTTTCAAAGGCTTTACGCGTAAGCTTGGGCAGGTAGGCGCCGACTACACGCGCCGGCACATAGGAGAACCGCGGCGCGGTGCCCTGTGGCTGCATGCTCTGCGCGGGCTGCATGGATTCGGTTGTCATGGGGAGATCCGCTGGCGCCAAGGTTTCCAGGTTCGACGCCGACGCTTACCATCGCCCAACGATTCGCGGGTGAGCGCGGAGGGATGATGTGACCGCTGTTGCGCGAAAGCAACTGCCGCTCCGGCCCGCCGGGCCCGACACCGTCGATGCGCTGCTCGCCTGGTACGACGAGGAGCGCCGCGATCTGCCCTGGCGCACGCGGCGCGGTCGCCGCGCCGATCCTTACGGCGTTTGGCTCAGCGAGATCATGCTGCAGCAGACGACGGTCAAGGCGGTCATCCCCTTCTACCTCAAGTTCCTCGCGCGCTGGCCGACGGTCGAGGCGCTCAGCCGTGCCGAACTCGACGATGTTTTGGCGGCGTGGGCGGGGCTCGGCTACTACTCGCGCGCCCGCAACCTATACAAATGCGCGCAAGTCGTCGCGCACGAGTTTGCCGGCGTGTTCCCGCAGAGCGCGGCCGAGCTGCAGAAGTTGCCAGGCATCGGCCCCTACACGGCGGCGGCGATCGCGGCGATCGCCTTCGGCGAGCCGGCGACGCCGGTCGACGGCAACATCGAGCGCGTGGTGGCGCGGCTGTTCGCCGTGCGCCAGCCGCTGCCGGCGGCCAAGCGCGAATTGAGGCGGCTCGCCGCCACACTGACGCCTGCCGGGCGACCTGGGGATTTCGCACAGGCGATGATGGACCTGGGCGCCGCCATCTGCACACCGCGGCGTCCCTCGTGCCTCGTGTGCCCGGTGCAGTCGGACTGTGCGGCGAACGCGCGCGGGATCGAAGCCTCGCTGCCGCTGCGGGCGGCGCGCGCCGAGCGGCCAATGCGGCTCGGTATCGCGTTCGTGGCGCTGCGCGAGGACGGCAGCGTGCTCTTGCGCCGCCGCGCCGAGGCGGGGCTGCTCGGCGGCATGCTGGAAGTGCCTTCGACGGCTTGGGAAGATCTGCTGCCGCCGGCGAAGGAGGCCTTGCGCGCCGCGCCGCTCAAGGCCGACTGGTGGCAAGTGCCGGGGACCGTGACGCACACCTTCACGCACTTCCGGTTGGAGCTGATCGTCTACCGCGCGCTGGTGCCGACGGACGCCACGCTCACCTTCTGGGCCGAGCCCGACCGCTGCCGCTGGGTGAAGCGACGCGAGCTCGATCGGGTCGCGCTGCCGAGCGTGATGCGCAAGGTCGTCGGGCACGGTTTGCGCGAGCAGTAAGGGCGCCGCGCGCCGTCAGGCCGCAACCTCGCGCGCGCGGGAGGCAATCTTGTCGCGTCCCAGAAACGCAACGAACTCGTCGATGCTGAGAGGCCGCGAGATCTCGTAGCCCTGCACGCAATCGACGATCCCGGTGGCCCGCAGAAGATCGAGCCGGGCTTCCGTCTCCACGCCCTCGACGACGATCAGGTGGCCCGTCGTCTTGATCATCTCCAGCACCTGCACGAGCATCTGTCCCATGATGCTGTCGGGCGGCGACATGGCGAAAGAGCGGTCGAGCTTCACGCCGTGCACGGCGAGCGTCGCCACGCGCTCGATGCTCGAGTAGCCGATGCCGAAGTCGTCGATGTAGGACTTGATCCCAGCCCAGTCGAGCTCGTCGATGGCGCGCTCCGCGGCCTCGAAATCGATGTCCTGACTTTCGACGAGCTCGATAGCAGGTTCGAAGCGTCTATCGCCGTCGAGGAAGCGCGAGTAGATGGCGAGCAGCTTCGTACTGTCGAGATCGCAGGCGAAGATGTTGAAGGCCACCTGCAGGCGAGTGGCGCTCGGGAGGCACGCGCTCAGCTCTTTGTAGGCTCGGTCCGCGACCAAGCGCGTGAACTCCTCCGTGCGGCCCGTGTGCTCGACAATCTCGATGAAGCGACTTGGAGCGACGATGGTGCCGTCGATGTCCCGCCAGCGCGCCAGCACCTCACAGCCTGAGATTTTGCCCGAGCGCAAGTCGAGGACCGGCTGGTAGGCGACGACGATCGACTTGGCGTCGAGGTGTCTGTTGAAACGCGCTTCGAACGACCAATAGCGGCTAAGCCAACCGATAATGTTGGTGGCGCATACCCAGGCAAACAGTGCCGCAAGCACTGCAACGGACGACAGGATGGGGCCCCAATCGCGCCCCCAGGCGAAGAGGTTGGCTTTGGAGGCGACGCAGTAAAGCCGCTCGTCGTCACAGCGCGTGCTGGCGACCGTCGCCAGGCGGCTGGCCCCGTCGGAGGATGAGGAGAGGTGGTGGTATAGCCCACGATCGCCGGCGATGCTCCACACCCTGCCGTGGGGACCGAGCGCAACGAGCTCCTTCTTTAGCCAGGTCGCGTCGTTCTGGTAGCGCGTGTAGGGCGGGATCGCGACCGCGAAGGTGCCAAGCTGCGCAATCGTGCCTGTCGTGCCGGAACGACCGATCGATGTGAGGTCGCGATCGATGCGCAGGCTTGGGGCGTTGGCGCCGCTGCTGTCGACGTCGGGCGCACCGAGCGGCACCGGCGTTTCGAACTTTGGACGGCTCGTGCTGCATTCGACACGGCCGTTCGGCGCATAGAGGAACTCGTTCAGGCCGTCGGGGAGGAAGGCTACTCTCTGCATCACCGCCAGGAAGTCCGGGGAGCACGGCGGCGCGGTCGCCTCCTGCTTCAGCTTCTGCAGCGCATAGACGGCGTTGCCGCGAATTTCGGTTATGCGGGCGAGCTCTGCGCGTTGGTCGCGACCGATCGAGCTCGTGACCTGCCAAACAATGAAGCCGTAGCCGATCCCGAGCAATGCAGCCAGAAGCGCACCCCAAAGCATGGCCAGGAGCAGTCGCTGGTATCGGCCGGCGATGAAGGCGCTTACGAGGGCGGACATGCGGGGCTCGCTATCCACGATGCGCGTGGCTAACACGCTCGCGATGATGAAAAGGTTCCTCCTCTCGTGCAAAAGCCAGCGAATTGGCGCGCCCTGCCGAGCGATGCTGCCGGACGCGGGAAAGCTCCTGCGGGACCGTTTGACGAGCATTGACCCGGCGCCCGTGGCATTGCGGACACCCTTGATTAAGAAGCTCGCATTAGAATTGTCGAATTGGGACAGAGGGCGCCGATACAGGCTTAGCGCCGTCCCGCAACTCGCTTCAGGGGTCATAAAATGCGGACACTAGCGCTTCTGCCGGTCGCGTGCGTAAGCCTCATCGTGGCCGCCGCGCCGCAAGCAGCGTCCGCGATGCCGGGCCTCGGTCAGGCCGCCGGCCAGGCAAGCGGCACGGCTGTCACGAAAATCGAGTTCCTGCGCCGGCCTGACGGCAGCGTCTGGTACAAGCGCCCCGATCCCAACTCGCAGGGGCCCTACCTGTTCTACTACCGCGGCTACGCCTACCCGTACTATCCGGGCTACGCCTATCGCCAGGCGCGCGGCGAGCTGCGCCCCTCCGACCAGCCGCACCGGCTGAAGGTCGTCCAGTAGCGACAGCTTCTTTCCGAATTGCCGCGGCGACGCGGGAGCTCAGCCGTTGACGGCGAGCGCTTCCGTCTGATCGAACTCGTAGAATGAGGGATCGAAGGGCGCGCGCGGCTCCTTCTCGTTGAGGATGCGCGCACGCCGGCGCAGCAGCGGAAGGAAGATGCTCGAGAACCGCATCAGCCTGCGCACGCTCGCGGGATTGACCAGATTGGTCTTCGGCAATCTGAAGCCGCGCCATTTCAGGACGTATCCGATCGGCATCTCCATGTCGTCCTGCAGCTCCATCATCTCGGCGTAGAGGCGCGCGGCCGGCGTCAGCAGCGAGCCGAAACCGTTGCGCGGCTGCGCCCAGCCGATGATGTAGAGGTTCTTGACCGCGTCGGGGAAGGCCCCGCCATAGACCTGCACGGCGCCGTTCTCCACCGGGACGAGGCCCTTGGGCAGGAACGGGAAGCTGTTGTGGTAGCCGGTCGCGGCGACGATCAGGTCGTACTCGCCGATGCTGCCGTCGGTGAAGTGGACCTTGGTGCCGCCGTAGCGCGCGATGTCGGGGCGCGGCTTCACTCGGCCCTGCTTCAGGTAGTTGAGCAGATCCGTGCCGTAAGCGGGATGGCGCTCGAACAGCTTGTGCGTCGGCCGCTGCAATCCGTAGACGCGGTAGTCGCCGATGAACACCTTGACGAGGGCACTCAGAATGAGGCGCTGCATGAACACCGGCAGCTCCCAGATCGGGAGGTCCGTCAGCGGTTTGCCGAAGGCGGTCTTGGGCAGGAACCAGTAGCCCGAGCGCAGGCTCAGGTCGCACGAATAGCCGACGCGCGCGCTCTCGCAGGCGACGTCGCAGCCGGAGTTGCCGCCTCCGACGACGAGCACGCGCTTGCCGCGCAGCTGCCCCGGGTCCTTGTAGTCCTTGGCGTGAATCAACGAGCCCGTGAAGCGGCCCGGGTAGTTCGGCATGCGCTTGTCCCAGTGGTGACCGTTGCACACCACCACGCCCTTGTAGATGCGCTCCTCGCCGTTCTCGAAGGTGACGTGCCAGCTCTCGTCCGCCATCGGGGCCGCGCGCACGACCTTCACGCCGAACTCGATGTTGTCCACGAGCCCGCGGTCGCGCGCGTAGTTTTCCAGATAACGCAGCATCTGCTCGGCTGAGGGGAAATCGGGGTAGTGCGCCGGCATCGGGTAGTCGGCGTAGGCCGTCGAGCGTTTCGACGACACGATGTGGACGCCCTGGTAGACGCCGTGGCGCCAGTTGCCGCCGACGCCCTCGTCCGCATCGATCTGATCGAAGGCGATGCCTCTCTGGCGCATGGCATCTGCCATGCCTAGGCCGACAGCACCGGCTCCAATGACAAGTAGGCGATCGTGTCTCGATGCAGTGCGCCGCATGCCTTTGCCCACTGATCCCAGCTTCGATTAACCAAGCGCCACGCTGCGGAACTTAGTCCGCGTTCGCCGCCGCGCCAACCCTTATATCGCTGCACTCAATCAGCGCGGTGAAATTCAAGCCGAAACGAAATGTCGCAACCCCATCAGTTGGATGGGGCGTCTCATTCCGCCGCGATGACTGCCGGTGTCCCAAGTCCAAGCTGACGCTTCGCCTCCTCGCGCAACAAGTCGATCGGTTTGAGCTTGCCGTCGGTGACGAAGTGCCAGAACGTCCAGCCGTTGCAGGCCGTCTTGCCCTGCACGATAGCGCCCAATCGGTGAATGGATCCTTGATTTCCGTCCCAGCTCAGCGTCCCGTCGGCTTTCACTTCGGCGCGGATTTTGGCGCGCGAATCAACGACCGTATCACCGGGCTCCAACAGCCGCAGCTCCACAATGGTTCCGAACGGCACGCGAGGCTCGGCACGCTTCGATCTCTGCATCTCGAGCGCCGAGGGGGAGAGAGGCGTCACGCGGGCGATGCGCTCCTCGGCCGCGCGCGCGTAGTCGCGATCGCGCTCTATGCCGATGAAGCGGCGACCGAGGCGCTTGGCAACCGCCCCTGTCGTGCCGGTTCCGAAGAAGGGATCGAGCACGATGTCGCCCGGCTTGCTCGAGGCAATGAGGATGCGGTGAAGCAACGCCTCGGGCTTCTGCGTCGGGTGCGCCTTGCGCCCGCCCTCGTCCTTGAGGCGCTCGGGGCCAGAGCAGATGGGAAACAGCCAGTCGGAGCGCATCTGCACGTCGTCGTTTTGCGCCTTGAGGCTCTCGTAGTTGAAGGTCGCGCGCGAGCGACGGTCGCGGGCGGCCCAGATCAGCGTCTCGTGCGCGTTG